>NZ_JAKSXU010000052.1:0-98953 GCF_022829325.1 Methylobacterium sp. J-092
GACATGGCGGCCCGGGTAGGTGGCTAAGAACCGCCCCTCGTGGCCGCAGGCTTCTCGCAGCGCCCAGAGCCGCCTCCCGAGTCTTGCCATGACGACGCCGTTTCCCGCTGCAAGGGACGCGCGCGCCGGCCGCTCCCCCCCGCCGGGCATGCTGGACGTCTCCTCAGCGCGGGTAGAGCGACCCCACCCGTCGGGCCTCGAACATCCCTCCACGCGCCGGAAGGGACGCGCGCCCCACCCTCCCCCGCAGAGGGGGGAGGGAAGTACGCGTCGCCGGCATCGGCGTATGTCTTGTGAACGCCGCCTGGATCGTCACCGAACCCGGACCCAGCACGGTGATCCGGGTGTGGAGCATCGATCTCGCCCTGTCGGCGGGCCAGCTCGCGCGCTGCGATGCGCGGCTCTCGCCCGACGAGGCCGCCCGGGCGGATCGCTTCCTGCGTGCGGAGGACCGCGACCGTTTTCGCGCGAGCCACGCGGCGCTGCGCCTGATCCTCGCCCCGGCCCTCGGCTTGGGGGGCGATGCGCTCGCCTTTACGGCGGGGCCGGCCGGCAAGCCGGAGCTGGCCGGCGCGCTGGCCGGGAGCCTGCGCTTCAACCTGTCGCATTCGGGCACCCGCGCCCTCGTCGGGGTCTCGCCCACGGCCGCGATCGGCGTCGATGTCGAGGCGGTCCGCCCGATCCCGGACGTCCTGCGCATCGCCGGCGCGCACTTCGCGCCCTGGGAAGCCGAGGCGCTGGCGGCCCTGACGTCGGAGGCGCTCGGTCTCGCCTTCACCGGCCTGTGGACGCGCAAGGAGGCGGTGGTGAAGGCGCTGGGCGCCGGCCTGTCGCTGCCGCTGGACCGCTTCGCCCTGACCCTGCCGCCGGCGCCGCCGCGCCTCGTCGCGATCGACGGCGATGACCCGCAGGCCTGGAGCCTCCACCACCTCGAACCCGGACCCGGCACGGTCGGCGCCGCGGCGATCCGGGCGCCGGGCGCGGCCATCGCCCGCTGCGCCCTGCCGCCGGATTGGCCGGACCGCCCCCCGCGCTGATCGCCCGCGAAACGCACTGCTCCGCGAGATGCCGCTTGCGGCCCGCCCGGGTGCCGGCTATACCCCCGCTCGCTGGCGAAGCCGCCGGCCTTCGGAGTGTAGCGCAGTCTGGTAGCGCACCACGTTCGGGACGTGGGGGTCGCAGGTTCAAATCCTGCCACTCCGACCAAATTTCCCGAGAGTTCGCAGTCTCCTACTGCTTCCCATCGAACCTGCCATCCGGTTGTGACCCGCTTTTCGCGCGGGCGCCCGGTCGAAGCCCGGTTCCGCGCGCCGCGTCGAACCGCGCGAGGCTTCAGACGCCGAGGCGGCCGAGGCCCGGCAGCTTGAGGCCGGGACGGCGGATGTCGAGGCCGGCGACCGCGCCGAGGATGTTGACCTCGAGGCCCTCGACCCAGCCGACCGTCAGCCCGAGATAGCCGCCGAGATTGATCCGGAAGCCGGTGCCCGAGGGCGTCGGGCCGGCCCAGCGGCCGTCATAGGGAAAATCCTTGCCGATCGCCGTCGCCGGCAGGCTCGCGCGCATCTCCGGGACGGAGCTCATCACCGCCGCCACGAAGGTGTTCGAGTTCGGCCCGGGCCAGAGGTGGTAGTCGCCGAGCTTCGCGTAGCGGTAGTTGGCGATGGTCTCGCGGATGCGCGGCAGCATCCGCTCCGCCTCGGCGCCGTCGGCGGCGAAGACCAGCTCCGGCGTGCTGCCGAACCAGCGCCCGTCCGGCACGAACCGGTCGACCCAGATCGGCATGCCCCAGGCGGTGTAGTCGAACCGCTTGTAGGCGCGGTCGCCGGCGCCCTTCACCACGATCCAGCTGTGGCTCGCGATGATGCCGCGCCAGCTCACCGTGCGGGCCGAGAACACCCGCACCACGGCCTCGGGGTTTTGGGCGGCCGGCCGGAGCAGCCCGGCGCTCGAGCGGTCGGCGGTGCGCCAGTCGGCGATGTCGTTCCGCAGGTAGTATAGGGCCGCCGACACCGCGATCGGCGCGAGGAACACGATCACGAAGACGAGAAGAGCGATTCGGAGCAAGCGGGTCATGTCCAGGCGGGGCGGGGTGTCTCGGATCTAGGAACCTCGCCGGGCGGTTGGCAGAGCGGTGCGGCGTCATCGCGCCTCGGCCGCCCGTGCCCCGTTGCCCCTCCGTCGGTTGCCCTTCGGCCTAGGATTTTTCGCATGTGGTACCTCTACGGCGTCGTCCTGATCGCGGGCATCGCCAACGCGATCCAGCCGGGCCAGAACGCGGCCCTGGCCAAGGGCTTCTCGCAGCCGCTCACCGCCGGGCTCGTCGTCGGGATCTGCACGGCGACCACCGTTCTCGTCGTCGGGCTCGTCACCGGCCGGCTCGCCTGGCCGTCGTCCGAAGACCTGGCCACCGTCCCGTGGTGGGGATGGTTCGGCGGCGTGTTCGGCGGCGGCATCGTCATCGCGCAGCTGCTCGTCGCGCGCCAGATCGGCGCCGGCGCCTTCCTCGGCCTGCTGGTGACGGCCGGCGTCGTCGCCTCGGTCCTGCTCGATCACTTCGGCTGGGTCGGCTTCGCGGTGCATCCGGCGACGCCGTGGCGGATCCTCGGCGGCGTCCTGATGATCGGGGGGGTCGCCCTCGTCGCCCTGTTCTGAACCGGTGCGCAGGCAGCGGGCGCAGGATCAGCCCGCGTCGTCGCGCGCCTTGCCGCCCGCAAAAGCCTCGCGAAACCCTGGCGTCGCCAGCGCGCTGAGGATGTCGCGCAGGGCCTCGGTGCGCGCCTGCCCGAAAGCCGCCTCGAAGCGCGCCTGGGCGTCCTGCCAGAGCGGGATCGTCTGCTCCAGCTTGGCCGCGCCGAGGTCGGTCAGCGCCACGCGGCGGACGCGGCGGTCGGCCGCGTCCGGGACGAGGCGGAGATAGCCGTCCCGGGCCAGCGGCTTCAGGGTGTGGCCGAGGCCGGACAGGTCCATCACCATCGCCTCGGCGAGCTGCCCCATGGTCGGGCTTCCCATCGCGCGGACGGTGACGAGGAGGCTGTGCTGGGTCGTTCGCAGGCCGCCGGGCGCCAGCACCTCGTCGTAGAGCTGCCCGATGTTTCGGGTCGCCCTGCGCAGCGCCGCGTTGCTGCACCGGCTCCGCGAGGCGATGGCGCAGCCGGTCGTCGCGTCGGTGCGGGCTCGCGTGCCCTTCGCCATCGTTCGCCTCGCGCCCCGGCCGGCTGGCCCGGCTGCCCGCAATTACCGGCATATGCATGCGTATAGCGGGATTCGACTCCGGCCGTCAGTCCCGTCGCGGGATACGGCCGGATGCCGAAGCTTCGGAGCCCGGAAGGGGTCAGCGCGGACGGCGCCCGGCGCCCCCGCCGAAGCGGCGGCCTACATAGGCGATCAGCTTCGGCACGATGAAGGCGGTGAGGAGCTTGCGGATCATGGAATCTGTCCTGTCTCTGGCGGTCAGCGCGCCGGGCGGAGCAGCCAACCGGCGGCGAAGGCCACCGCGGCGAGCGCGAGGAGGGTGGTGGCGCGGTTCTCGTCGGCATAGCCGAGGGCCTGGCGGCCATAGGTCTCGCTGCGGCGGCGTGCGTCGCGCGCGTAGCGGCTGCCGTCGTCGATGAGGCTCTCTCCGCGGCGGCGGGCTTCGCGGGCGAGGTGGGTTCCGTCCTCGATCACGTCCTCGGCCCGGTCGCGGGCGCGGCCGTAGGCGTACTGCGCGCCGCCGGCGACCTGATCGACCGCGCCGCGGACCTGGCGCCCGGCCTCGCCGGTGATGCCGCCGAGGGTGGATTGGGCGCGGCCCTTGAGGTGGCGCTTGGCGCCCCGGTATTCGTCGCGGTTCATGGTCGGCATCCGTCGGTTCGGGTGGAAAGGTGCGGGACGGCATCGGCTGCCGTCCCGCATCGTCGGATCGGCAAGACGCGCGTCCCTCGGGACGCGGGCTTCGCTCAGAACTTGCTCTTCACCTTGTCGGCGAGGTTCTGGGCGCCGTCCTTGGCATCGCCGACGGTCTTCTGGGCTTCGCCCTTCAGCTCCTGCGCCTTGCCCTCGGCGACGAGCTTGTCGTTGCCGGTGACGTTGCCGACGCCCTGCTTGACGTTGCCGACGGCCTCGTTGGCCAGGCCCTTGATCTTGTCGGTGGTGCTGCTCATCGAAAACGCTCCTTGTGCGATGTCATGGGAACCGGCCGATCCGACCGGCGGGAGGTCGGCCCCGGCGTGCCGGGGCCGGAGGGGTCAGGCCCGGCGGGTGGTGCCGTAGGCCAGCGCCGGGTTGACGGCGCCGAAGCGGCCGCCGAGGAAGCCGGCGAGCGCGCCGAGGATCAGCGCGAGGGCGCCGTAGAACGCGCCCTGCGTGGCCGCGCTGCGGGCGGCCTCGGCCGCGACCTTGGCCTTCTGCTTGGCGTCGGCGACGGCGGCGTCGTACTGCTTCTCGTAGTCCTGGATCTGCGTCTTGGCCTGGTCGGTCGGGATGCCCTGGGCCTTGGCCAGCGCGTCGGCGGCGCGGTTCTCGGCCTGGGCCTTCTGGGCCGGATCGCCCGAGAGCAGGGCGCGGACCGCCGAGGCGGCGGCATCGCGCAGGGCCTGCGGGTCCTGGCCGGCCGCCTGCTGGCGCACCGTGTTCTCGATCCCGTCGAGCGGGTTCGAGATCTTGGACAGCGAGGGCGCCGCGGCCTGGGCGGCCGTCTGCACGGTGCCGCCGACGAGCGAGCCGGCGCCGCCGAGGGTGCTGGTCACCGCGCCGAACGCGCCGCCGACGAGGCCGCCGACGGCGGAGCTGAGCAGGTACAGCACGACGAGGGTGCTCACCGCCCAGGAGACGAGGCCGTGATAGCCGGCGGTGGCGGCGACGGGCTTGCCCGAGAGGCGACCGGCGAGGAAGCCGCCGACGAGGGCCGCGACGATGCCGGACACGACGAACCAGACGCCGGCGCCCATCGACAGGGTCGAGGCGGCGGGGTTGTCACCGGCGGGATAGCCGACGCTGGACAGGCCGACGCCGACGCCGACCATGTTCAGGATGACCTGCACCACCAGCGCCAGGACGGCGCCGGCGAAGATCGCGCCCCAGGACGCCTGGTGCAGGTGGACGGTGGAGGCTGCGCTCGCCGCGACGGGGGCGGCGGAAATGTTGGACGATGTGGCCACGGTATGCTCCGAAAGACTTGACGCGACGACGAGGGCTGTCAGCGGCGGGAATGGATGAGGAGGGCGAGGCCGTAGCCGACGGCTCCGGCGATCATCAGGGCGACGAAGGGGCTTTCCTCGACCTGGTGGCTGACGGCGCGACGGCCCTGGCGGAGGTAGTGGCCGCTGTTCTCGTAGGCGTCCTCGGCGTAGTCCGAGGCTTCGCCGGCGACGTGCCGGACGGCGTCCTTGGCCTGGCCGTAGAGGTTCTCGGCCGACCCCTGGGCTTCGCGGAAGCGGCCCTCGACCGAGTCGTTCCGCGATCCGACGAGATCGCCGACGGCGCCCTGTGCCTTGCCCGCAAATTCTTTCGCTGCGCCCGTGACGCGATCCGTATCGACCATGATGCTCGTCCTGTTGCTTCGAGGTGTGGGAGACGTGTGCGGCGTGTCGCCCCGGCTACGGCATGCGCGTGGACCCGGACGTCGCGTCGGACTTCGAAAAAACTCGTGTTCGCTTCGATCTCGGCCGCGGCGCGCAGGTCGCCGGCGGCTGCCCGATCAAGCTGAGGGCGCGATCCGCACAGATCGCTTGTGGTTCGATGCGGCGGGTTGCTGCCCCTGTTCTTGTTGGTCTTGCCTTTATCCTTTGGAGATGGTAACACCCATCGAACAGGCAATGGTATAAAACTACTGGTATTCTGATTTATTCATGTCGGGATGGTCGCCGGCAGGCCGTGCTCGCGCGCCCACACGATCACCTCCGAGCGCTTGTGCAGGCCGAGCTTGCGGTAGAGCGCGGCGGTATGGTTGCGGACGGTGTTGCGCGACAGGTTCAGCCGCTTGGCGATGGCATCGTCGCTCAGCCCTGCGCAGACCAGGCCGAGCATCTGGCGCTCGCGCACCGTGAGGCTGAGGGTCGGATCCTCGGCGCTCGCCTCGCCCGGGTGGCGGAGGCTCGCGAGCTTCTCGATCAGGCCGCGGCTGAACCAGGAGGTGTCGGCCATCACCGCCTCGATCGCGACGAACAGGTCGCGCTCGGAGCGCTTGCGCTCGGTGATGTCCTGCAGCACCGCCAGCACGAACGCCTCGTCGTTGATGGTGACGCGCTCGGCGGAGACGAGGCAATCGAGGTCTCCGGCCTCCTGGGCGTGCAGGCAGGTCTCCAGCCCGAGGACGGAGCCGGTGCGGATCACCGCGGATTCGAAGCGCTGACGGGCCGCATCCTTGGTCCAGAGACCGATCTCCTCCGGCGTGCGGCCGACGACCTTGTCCTGGCCGTAGCCGAACACCCGGGTGAAGGCCTCGTTGATGCCGGTGACCGCGAAGCCGTCGGCCCGGCACAGCATGGTCGGCACGGGCGTGAGCTGGAACGCCTTGGCGAAGCGCTCCTCGCTCTGGCGCAGCGCCGTCTCGGCCTTCTTGCGCAGCTCGAGGTCGGCGAAGGTGAACAGCATGCACGGCTCGTCGCCCAGCTCCATCGGCTGGCCGGCGACGATCACGAACCGCGTGCCGCCGTCCGGCAGCCCGAGGCAGGCCTCCATCTGCGGGACCGTGGTGCCGGCGTTGAGGCGGGCGATCGCGAGGTCGCGGCTGCGCGCGCCGGCGAGCACGTCGACCTCGTAGACGCTGCGCCCGATCACGGCGTCGCGGGTGTACCCGGTCATCTCGAGGAAGCCGGTGTTGACCTTGACGTGGCGCAGGTCGGACAGGCGGGTGATCACCGCCGGGGCCGGGTTGGCGTTGAAGGTCTTCTCGAACCGCTCCTCCGCCTCGAATTGCGGGGTCACGTTCTGGAGGATCAGCGCGAGGCAGCTCGGCGTCCCGGACGTGTCGGTCGCGACGATGCTGCGGAGCGAATGGACGAAGTCGACGTCCGGCCGGTCGGTGCGGCGCACGTCGACGATGACGTCGTGGAAGGTCTCGCCGCGCACCACCCGCTCGATCGGGTACTGGTCCGGCGGGCGGTTGTTGCGGTAGCGCAGGGAGAACCGGGCCCGGTACTCGTCCACCGTTGCGCCGAGCTCGGCGAGGCTCTCGGCCCCGTGCATGGCGAGCGCGGCCTCGTTCGCCCAGACGATGCGCTGATCGGGCTCGACGAGGATCACCCCTTCGGTCAGGCCGGCGATGATCTGCCGGAGTTCCGATCTGTCGACGCCTGCGGTCACGGGTGGGGCACGTCCTACCAAGGGATCGACCCAGGGTTGGACGATCCCGGCAGCAACAGTTGCGAATGCAACTGGTTCCCGGTCTCAGTTGTTTTCACTGGTACGATCGTCACGCCGCGTTAGTGACCCGGCCTGGTGCAGGGTCCCCGTGATCGATCCAATGCGTCGGCAGCGTCCGTTGCGGACCGGCCGATCGTCCCGCGATCGGCCGCGTCGCATCAGGTGGAATGCGTGGCGTCCCCGGCAGGGCTCGAACCTGCGACCCCAGGTTTCATACCACTTCGGCTTTCGCCGCCGCGGGCGGGTGCCCGCGTTCGTGGCCTGGACTATCCCTTCGCCCTAGGCGCCCGAAGGCGCCCTTAGGTGCCGCCCGTCTAGTCTCTACACCTTCCCGCGCATGGCACTGCGCGGGCTTGGCTCGGGATCGGCAGGATTCCGGCGACCTGGATCGCCGGGACCGGAAGCGTTCCCCGAATTTGAGCGGATCCGCCGCGCGGTTTCCCGATGCGGCGCCCAATTTGCGTTTAGGAAACCTGTGCTCTGTCCAGCTGAGCTACGGAGACGTACCGGAGGTTTGTACCATCGTCGCCGTGCGAGTCCACTGGGCAACCGCGGCTTCGCCGGTGTGGCCGGATTGCCCTGTGCGGATCGCGTCGATCCGGGGCATGCTGCAGCGGACGTCGGAGCGGGAGTCGTGGCGATGGGATGGACGGGGCGGATGCTCGCGGTCGCGGCCTGCGCGCTCGCCGCCTCGGCCGCCCGCGTCGCGGCGGCGCCGCGATCCGGCACGGCCGAGTGCCTTTCCGGGGACGGACGGACGGAGACCCTGTCCGCGGTCGAGCCCCGCGGCGAGCTCGCGCTGGCCTCCGGCGCTCGCGCGGTGCTCGGATCGGTGCGCTGGCCCGACGACCCGGAGATCGCCAAGGCCGCGACCGAGAGGTTGCTGGCTTTGCGCGGCCGCCCGCTGACCGTCGTCGCCCGCGGCGAGGCCGACCGCTGGGGCCGCCTGCGCATCGACGCCCTGTCGGAGGCGGATGGACCGGTCGACCTGGCGGGCGACCTCGTCGGTGCCGGTCTCGCCCAGGTCGATGCCGGCGAGGGCGACGCCCTGTGCCGCCCGGGGCTGCTCGCCGTCGAGGAGGCCGCGCGCACGGCCGGACTCGGGCTCTGGCACCAGCCGTCGCTCGAGGCCTCGGACGGTCCTGGCCTGCGCGCGGCGGCGGGGCGGTTCGTCGTGGTCCAGGGCACGATCCGCCATGTCGGCGAGCGCCCGAGCCGGACCTATCTCGACTTCGCGGCCCGGGGGGAGGACGGGCTCACGGTCACCGTGTCGAAACGCACTTGGCGCAGGATGCGCGAACATGGTTTGAGTGCGGACAGGCTCAAGAACGCGCGGGTGCGGGTGCGCGGGGTGGTCGAGATCCGTCGCGGGCCGACCCTCGACATCGCGGTGCCGGAGACGATCGAAGTGCTGGAGGCGCCCACGGCGATCGCCGGCGCGAGCACGGATGGGGAGCGGGCGCTGCGGCGCTGAACGGCATGATGGGCGGCACGACGCGGAGCGGAACGGGAATTGGGCAGGGCGGCCGCGCGCAGGCGCGTCGCGCGCCGGCGCTCGCCCTGCTGCTCGCGCTCTCGGCCTGCGCCGGCGAGCAGACCGGGGCGGTGCTGGTTCCGGCCGTCGTCTCCGTGCCGCCGGAGGCGCCGCGCACCACCGGCCGTCCCGCCAACGTCACGGATGCCGACCACGCCAAGCTCGTCGCCTCCTTCGGCGGGGAATACCGGTCGCCGGCCACCCTGCGCCTGCTCACCGAGGTGACCGACCGGCTGGTCAGGGCGAGCGACCGGCCCGACCAAACCTACGCGGTGACGCTGCTCGATTCGCCCGTGGTCAACGCCTTCGCCCTGCCGAGCGGCCGCCTCTACGTCACCCGCGGCCTCGTCGCGTTGGCGAGCGACACCTCGGAGATCGCGGCCGTGCTCGCCCACGAGATCGCGCACGTCACGCTGAGCCACGCCACCGCCCGGACCGAGCTCGAGCTGCGTTCGCAGCTCGTCAGCCGCGTGGTCGCCGACGTGCTGAACGATCCGGCCACCGGCGCCCAGCTCCAAAGTCAGTCGCGCTTCGCGCTCGCCCGCTTCTCCCGCGAGCAGGAGCTCGAAGCCGATGCGGCCGGCGTGCGCACCCTGGCGAAGGCCGGCTACGACCCCTACGGCGCCGGCCGCTTCCTCACCGCGCTGAACCGGACCCTGGCGCTGAAGGCCGGCGGTGGCACTGCGGCCGAGCCGGACATGCTCGCGACCCATCCGGGCACGGCCGAGCGCATCGGGCTCGTCACCCGTGCCGCGCGGCGCACCGGGGCGCCTGGCGTCGGCACCGACGACCGCGCAGCCTACCTCGCGGCGATCGACGGGCTGGCCTACGGCGACAACCCCGGCGAGGGCGCGGTGCGCGGGCACCGCTTCATGCATCCGAGCCTCGGCATCGCCTTCGAGGTGCCGGAGGGCTTCTCGATCGAGAACACCCGCAACGCGGTGCTGGGCACCACCAACGAGGGCAGCCGGCGCCTGCTGTTCGACCAGGTCGAGGCCAAGGACGGCCAGACCCTCGACGCGATCCTTAAGGCGACGTGGAACGACGCGATCGACCCGGCCTCGATCGAGGTCCAGCCGATCGCCGACCATCCGGCGGCGACCGCCCTGTCCCGCGGCAAGGACTGGACCTTCCGGCTCGCCGCGATCCGCGTCGGCGACGCCACCTTCCGCCTGATCATGGCGTCCAAGGGCGCGACCGACCCCGACCCGGCCTTCCGCCGCTGGATCGCGAGCCTGGCCTCGGTCTCGCCGGCCGAGACCGCCTCGCTCAAGCCTCTGCGCCTGCAGATCGTCGTCGCCGCCTCGTCGAACGCCGAGGACCTCGCCCGGCGGATGGCGGTGCCGGACCGCGCGCTGGATCGGTTCCTGGTGCTCAACGGCCTGGAGCGCGGCGTGCCGCTGAAGACGGGGCAGAGCTACAAGGTGGTGGTGGAGTAAGCGGGCCCACCGCCCTCCGGCACGCGCCGGCCTTGCCACCGGTGCCGCGTTCGCGCGATGCCCGACCCGGCCGACACGCAGGATGCGCACCCGATGATCCGCTTCTACTACAACCTCGCGCCGAACCCGATGAAGGTGGCGTTGTGCCTCGAGGAGACCGGGCTCGCCTACGAGCCGATCCCGGTGGACACGCGCAGGGGCGAGCAGTTCGCCGAGACCTATGCCGCGATCAACCCGAACGCCAAGGTGCCGGCGATCGTCGACGGCGACGCTACGGTGTTCGATTCGAACGCGATCCTGCTGCACCTGGCCGAGAAGGCCGGGGCCTTCCTGCCCCACGGCGAGGCGGCCCGCGGCGAGATGCTGTCCTGGCTGATGTTCGTGGCCACCGGGATCGGGCCGTTCTCCGGCCAGTGCGTGCATTTCCGCCACTTCGCGCCGGAGGCCGAGCGGACGGGATACGCCGCCGAGCGCTACGTGTTCGAGGCGCGGCGCCACTGGGGCGTGCTCGACGCCCACCTCGCCGGCCGCAGCTTCGTGCTCGCCGAGTACGGCATCGTCGACATGGCAGTCTGGGGCTGGGCGCGGATGCTGCCCTTCATGCTCGGCGAGGACGCGATCCTCGAATTCCCGAACGTGAAGCGGCTGCTCGACACGGTGAGCGCCCGCCCGGCGGCGCAGCGGGCGGAAAGCCTCAAGGGCCGGCACGCGTTCAAGGCCGAGCTCGACGACGACGCCCGGCGCTTCCTGTTCCGGTCGATGAAAGTCGGCTGAGTTCCGGCGGCGATCGAAACGCCGACCTCCACTCTCCCTCCCCCCTCTGCGGGGGAGGGCAGGGGACGTCCGCCTCAGGCCGCGGCGAGCGCGCCCATCGACATCGATTCCTTCTTCATCAGCTCGCGATAGAAGCCGTCGAGATGGGTCAGCTTGTCCGGCGAGCCGTCCTGGATAATGCGGCCGCCCTCCAGAACCACGATCCGGTCGAAGTCCTTGAGGGTCGAGAGCCGGTGGGCGATGGCGATGACCGTGCGGCCCTTCATCAGGTTGGCGAGCGCGTGGCGGATCGCCTCCTCCGACTCGGCGTCCAGCGCCGAGGTCGCCTCGTCGAGGAGCAGGATCGGCGAATCCTTGAGGATCGCGCGGGCGATGGCGATGCGCTGGCGCTGGCCGCCCGAGAGCTTGACCCCGCGGTCGCCGACGATGGTGTCGAATCCTTCCGGCAGGGCGTTGATGAAGTCGGTGCAGTGCGCCGCGTCGGCCGCCTTCCACACGTCCTCGTCCGAGGCCTCCGGCCGGCCGTAGCGGATGTTCTCGCGCAGGGTGCGGTGGAACATCGACACGTCCTGCGGCACGACCGTGATCGCCTCGCGCAGGGATTCCTGCGTCACCCGGTCGATGTCCTGGCCGTTGATCAGGATCTTGCCGCCTTTGGCCTCGTAGAAGCGCTGGATCAGCGAGAACAGGGTCGACTTGCCGCCGCCCGACTTGCCGACGAGGCCGACGCGCTGGCCGGGCTCGAGCACGAGGTCGAAGTCGGTGAAGACCGAGCGCCCGTCCGGGTAGGCGAAGGCGACGTGCTGGAACTCGATGCGCGCGCCGGTGCCCGAGAGCGGCACCGCCTCGGGGTGGTCGATCAGGTCGTGCGGCTGCAGCAGGGTGTGCAGCGCCTCCGAGAGGCGGGCGGTGTGCTGGGTCGCGTCGACGAGCGCCACGGCGAGGTCGCGGGTGGCGGCGAGGATGCGGATGCCCAGCGTGCAGACCAGCACCACCTGGCCGTTGGTCGCCTGCCCCGCCTCCCACATGGTGATCGCCCAGTAGAGCAGGCCGAGCACCGCGAGCACGGTGAGGATCGCGTGCACGATGCGGAGCTTCTCGAGGTAGAGCAGCGAGGAGCGGCGGGCGCGCATCTCCTGGGCGATCGTGCCCTCGAAGCGCACGCCTTCGCGCTTGAACGCCGAGAAGGCGCGCACCAACGGCATGTTGCCGACGAGGTCCACCATCTCGCCGTCGACGCTCGCGGCCTTCGAGGCGAAGTCGTGGTGCAGCGGCTTGCCGGCCGCCGCCATCTTGAACATCAGCACCACGACGGCGGCGAAGATGCCGGCCAGCACCAGGGCCATCGTGACGTTGACGCTGCCGATGTAGAGAATCGAGCCGAAGGCCGCGACGCAGGGCGGCATCACGTTGAACACGAACATGTTCTCGACCGTGAAGATCGCGTTCGAGGTCGCGGTGATGCGCGAGGCCAGCGTGCCCGGCTGCCGGTCGGCGAAGAAGCTCGGGGAGTGCCCGGTCATGTGCCGGAACAGGTCGCGGCGGATGTCGCCGGTGACGCCGACGAAGGTGAACGAGCCGACGAGCGAGGCCACGCGCCAGAGCATGTTGTCGGCGGCGATGAAGGCGATGAGGACCGCGAGCGCCCCCCAGACGAGGTTCGCCTGCGGCCCCTTGCTCAGCGCGTCGACCACGCCCTTCAGCGCGTAGTCGGTCGAGACCGAGAAGCCGACGGCGCCGAGCACCGCGATCAGGATCACCGCATGCGGCAACGCCCGGCGCCGCAGGTAGCGGCCCACGAAGGCGAAGGGCCGGTCGGCGTATTGGCAGAGGTCTTCCATCGCGATGAGCATCTCGATTTCAGGCGACGCGGAGGGCCGGCGGAAGGGGGAGGGGCGAAGGGGGTGATGACGCGGTGAGCGACGGGGCGGTCGACACGAGGAATGCGTTGGCGGATGGCACTACGACGGGACGCGGATAAAAATAAGCGCCGGCGGGGCAACGCAACAGCCTCGTCAACCGTTGCGTGAACCCTTTCCTGCGCCGCGCTTTTATCGCACGAAGCTGAACGCCGTTTGACCGGTATGCGATTCCGGTGCCGGACCGCCCCGTGCAGGGCTCGAGAATCCTCATCGTGCCGCCCCGCGCCGGGTCTCGGGCATGATCAGCGCGACAAGGGCGAAGGCGCCGGCCCCGACGAGCGCCAGCCCGAGGAAGGCGGTGTGGCTGCCGAGCCGGTCGGCCAGGATTCCGGCGAGCGAGGTCGAGAGCGCGGCCCCGATCCCCATGGCGGTGCCGACGGCGCCGAGCGCGAGGTTGAACCGACCGGTGCCGCGGGTGAGGTCGGAGACGACGAGGGGCACCATCACCCCGAGCACCGCGGCCGAGATGCCGTCAAAGACCTGGATCGAGACCAGCATGTAGGGGTTGTCGGTGTAGGCGAAGAGCAGGCCGCGGATCGGAAGCGCGGCGAACCCCGCCAGCAGCACCGGATAGCGGCCGAAGCGTTCCGCCGCCCGGCCGACGGCGGGGGCCAGGACCGCCAGCACCGCCTGCGGGACCATGATGCAGGCGGCGACGAGCGCCGTCGCGGTCTCGCTCGCCCGCAGCGTCAGGACGCTGCCGACGAGCGGCAGCATCGCGGCGTTGGCCAGGAAGAACAGCGTCATGCAGGCCGCGAAGCTGAGGAGCGCGCGGTTGGTCAGCAGGGCCTTCACGCCGCCCGCCGCCGCGTCGCCGCTGCGGGGCTCGGCCTCCTGCGTCCGCACGCCGGCATCGATCTCCTCGGCGCGGATCGCCGAGAGCGCCATGATCGTCGGCACCACCAGGGCGGCGGTGAGGTAGAACACCGCGTCGTTCGACAGGTAGTAGCCGCAGGCGCCCATGCCGGCGGCGGCGACCGCGTTGCCCATCGCCTGGAAGCTGGCGTTGCGCCCGAGGCGCTCGCCGGCGCGGGCATGGCCGACGAGGCCGATGCTGATCGCGGCGATCGCCGGCGTCAGGATGCAGCTCGCGGCCGAATGCACCGCCATCGCGAGCAGGACGATGAGGAAGTTCGGCCACAGCGCCAGCGCCAGCGCGCTCGCCGAGATCGCGGCGACCGACACGCCGGCCGCGAACCGCTTCGAGCGCATCGCGTCGACGAAGGCGCCGCCGGGGACCTGGCCGAGCAGGCTGACCAGGCTGCCGACGGTGAGCGCGAAGCCGATGTCGGACTGGGTCCATTTCGACTGGGTGAAGTACACCGCCAGGAACGGGCCGAACCCGGTCTGCAGGTTGGCGACGAAGAAGGCGAACAGATCGAGCCCGCGCCGGCTCGCGCGCGACAGCCCGTCCGCGTCGGCGGCCGCGGGCGCCGGCTCGACGGTCGGCTCGCGCAGCCGGACCGGACGGGCGCGGACCTCGTGGTCGAGCCTCGCCTGGCGCTGCGCCTCGCGGGGGGGGATGACGCGGCGGTCCTTCGGTCGCGCCACCGTCACTTATCGGGCACCTTCTCAGCGGCCGGCTTGTCCGCGGGCTTCGCGGCAGGCGCGGGCGCGGGCGGCGCCGGCACGGCGGCAGGCGCCGGTGCGGCCGTGGGGGCGGGCGCAGGCTGGGCAGCGGCCGGTGCCGTCGCCTGCTCGCCGTCCGGGCCGGGGCTCGCCGGGCCGAGGACCACGATCGGCTCGCCGGCCTTGTACTCGGGCGAGACGCGGACCTGATTGCGGCTCAGCTGCAACGACAGCCGCCCGACCTTGCCGTCGGAGGTGAAGCGGAGCGCCCGCCAGTCGACCGCGATCTTGCGCGAGCCAACGCCGAGGAAGCCGCCGAAATCGATGATCGCCGCGCGCGGGCGCCCCTCCTTGTCGATGATCAGGTCGATCACCCGGCCGAGCTCGTCGCCGTTGGCGCTGCGCACGCTCTTGCCCAGCACGCTCTCGTAATCCTGGGTGTCGAGGACGGTGGCGGGGGTGCCCTGCTGGGCCTGCGGCGGCGCGGTCGGGGCGACCGGGGGCGGCGCGGCCGGTGTCGCCGGCGCGGTCTCGCTGCCGGCCGGCGGGGTCTGCGGCGCGGGCGTCTGCGCCATCGGCGCCTGAGCCATGACGGACGCGCTCCCGAGGAGGGCGGTCCAGAGGGTGATCGTCGCGGTCGCGATCATCCGGATCGGTGTGGTCACGCAAGGTCCTCAAGTGCTGGCGTCGGCGCGGCGCGGCCGTGGCGACGCGCGGGTGTCTCCGCCGCATCGTCACGGGTTACGAGAGCACGACCTTCGCATGCCGTTCGACCAAGGCGAAGTTGTGAATCGCGTCCGGTCGCCCGACCCGCACGTTTTGGTGTGCAGGTTTCGCGCCGCACGTTTCGGGCCGCGTGCATCCGCTCCGATGCCCCCGATCGATCGGCGAGAGCCTCGCGCCGCGTCCCGGGATGGACGCGGCGGCGTCTGGTTTTCGCCCAAACTGCATCGTAGAGAGGCCGTCAACGACATGACGGCGGCCCGGTCCCACCATGGCCGCCACGAGAAGACAGGACTTCACCGCCCATGGCTGCCTCGCCTCTGCCTGCCTCGCCTTCGACCGCCGCGGGTCGCCTCCGCCGCCCGCTCGCGCTGACGGCCACCGCCCTCTGCCTCGGCGCGGCCCTGGCCGGATGCCAGGCGCTCGGCGGGGCGCTGGGCGGCGGCGGCGGCGTGATGCCGGCGGCCGAGGTCGGGCCGCCGCCGTCGCTGCGCGGCGCCCTTCCGGGCCGCGAGGCGCGCATGGCCAACGTCGATTCCGACGGGCGCCCGCTGGCGACGGCGCCGACCCGGACGCTCGACCTGCCCAAGGACAAGCGCAACGACGCGCGCGCCGCGAACGACGGCGCGCGCCGCATCCGCCGCGAGGAGATCGACGGCGAGCCCACCAGCGGCGGGTCGTCGGGCGGCATGACGCCGTCCCTGACGCCCGGCGGCAGCGTCGGCCTCGGCGGCAAGTTCTGATCGTCAGGCCGCTTTCGGGCCGCGACCGTAATAGTCGTCGAGCCGGCCGCCATAGGCCGGATCGGCGAAGCCGTCCTCGCCGGCGCCGTGGCTCGGCGCGCCGGCGAGCGTCGCCGCGTCGATATCCACCACGTAGCCGCCGAGCGCGACGCTGTAGGTCAGCGCCTTCCACGGCAGCGGGTGGTGGTTCTCGCCGAGCCCCAGGAACCCGCCGAAGGCGAGCACCGCGTAGGCGACCTGGCCCGAGACCTTGTCGACCATGAAGTTGTGCACCGCGCCGAGGTGCTTGCCGGCGGCATCGTAGACCGCCGTGCCCTCGACCTTGTTGGAGGCGATCAGCCGGACGGTCTCGTCGATGGCGACACCCTCGGCCGAGGGGTCGAGCTCCATCGAGCCGGCCTTGCGGATGCTGCGCTCGTTGGGAAGATCTGTCGGCATCGCGATACCCTTTCGCAGGACTGCACGGACCCGGCATCCCGGGCGTTCGCAGGGGAAAGCTCGGACCCGCGATGGGTTCCGCGGGCCCCTTCAGCCTTCCGGGCCGGCTTCCGCCTCAGCGCGCCGCAGGGCGACACGGTTGCGCACGCCGCGGCTCGCGAACAGCATCTCGGTCCCGAAGGCGACCAGCGCCAGGAGCGTGCACAGGATCGCCGTGCCGAACAACGCGAACAGCACGCCGGCCACGGTGGCGTCGCGCAGCGCGCCGACGAACAGCGTCAGGACGGCGCCGCAGGTCGAGACCCCCGAAAGCGCCGCGAGCACCACGGCCGCGTCGAGCAGCAGCGCCCGCAGCCGCAGGCGGTCGAGCCGGTGGCCGAGGCGGCGGCGCTCCGCCTCGCTCGCGCCCGCGAGCAGGCTCGACGCCCGCTCCGCCTGATCCGACACGCGGGCGAGGCGCGCGCCGAAGACGTTGAGCAGGGTCGCCACCCCGGACAGCAGGAACACCGGCGTCAGCGCCACTTGGATGATGTGCGCGATGCCGTCGAGGGTGTTCGGCTCGAGGCTCGACATGGGCAGAGGTTTCCGCGGCGCGAGGAGGAAGGCGGGAGGGCCGTCCTCCGACGCCGCCAACGTCCGGGCGGCCGGACGGTTCGCGAGGATCCGGCGTCCGCTCCGGCCTTCGCGCCCTCAGATCAATCCGCCGCCATGCGGGTGATCGCAAGCATTCGGCTCGGCGGCGATGCCGATGCCGAGCCCGAGGACCAGGGCGAACGCGGAGACGAAAGCGAGGGCGAGGGCGGTGCTGACCATGCCCGGATCTGTCCTCCGGTTGGGTGAAGAAAGGGTTTCGCGGCGCGAAAACCGGTGCCGAAGCCGCCCGCCGGCGCCACACCCTGTGGATGATGAAGGGAACTGTTCCAGTTTTCCCTTGGAACGGCTGCGCTAGCCCTTAGTTCTTGCTGCTATGCTCACCCCTGCTGCGGGGATGTCACGTTCACGCTCGCAGCGAGAACCGGAGGAACCCCATGGCAACCAAGACGACGGAAAAGGCCGCCCCGAAGGCTGCGAAGGAGACCAAGGACGCCAAGCCCGCGAAGGCTGCAGCCCCCAAGGCGACCAAGGCCGCCGCCGGCGCCAAGCCGAACGCCCTGCAGCAGCCGCTGAAGCCCTCGGCCGATCTCGGCGCCATCGTCGGCACCAGCCCGATCCCGCGCGGCGAGGTCGTCAGCAAGGTCTGGGAATACATCAAGAAGCACAACCTCCAGAACCCGGAGAACAAGCGCGAGATTCTCGCCGACGACAAGCTCAAGAAGGTCTTCGGCAAGGACAAGTGCAGCATGTTCGAGATGAACAAGCACCTCGCCGCCCACCTCAAGGCCTGAGCCGCGCCGGACCCGTCGTCGGGTCGATTCGGAGACGCGGTTCCCGGATCGTCCTGCTTCGACGGTGCGCTCGAACGGGGCGGCGCCACGCCGCCCCGCGCGACCCGATCAGGCGTCAGGCGATGTTGCGCAGGACGCCGCCATCCACTCGAAGCGCCGCGCCGCTGGTCGCGCTCGCCGCCGGGCTGCAGACGTAGGCCACCATGTTGGCCACTTCCTCGACGCTGGCCAGCCGTCCGATCAGCGATGTCGGGCGGTGCTCGGCGACGAACTGGCGGCCGAGGGCGTCGAGATCGGCCTCGCCCGATCCGCCGGCCATCTGCTTCATGAAATCGGCGACGCCCTCAGACAGGGTCGGCCCCGGCAGCACGCTGTTGACCGTGACGCCGGTGCCCGAGACCGTCTCGGCGAGCCCGCGCGAGACCGCGAGTTGCGCCGTCTTCGTCATCCCGTAATGGACCATCTCGACCGGGATGTTGATGCCCGACTCGCTGGCGATGAAGACCACGCGGCCCCAGCCCCGCGCCACCATCCCCGGCGCGTAGGCGCGCGACAGCCGCACGCCGCTCATCACGTTGACGTCGAAGAAGCGCTGCCAGTCGCCATCGGGGATGTCGAAGAACGGCTTCGGCTCGAAGATCCCCGTGTTGTTGACCAGGATGTCGACGTCCGGCAGCGCCGCGACCAGCGCGGCGACCCCATCGGCCGTCGCCACGTCGCCGACCGCCGCGAAGGCCTCGCCGGCCTGGGTCTTCCCGCGCAGGGCCGCGATGGCCGCCTCGACCCGTTCCGCGGTGCGCCCGTTGATGCCGACGCTGGCGCCGAGGTCGAGGAGCGCCTGGGCGATCCCGAAGCCGATGCCGCCGGTGGAGCCGGTGACGAGGGCGCGGCGGCCCTTCAGGTTCATGTCCATTTCGGTCGATCCCTGGTTGCCGCGATGTCTCGCGATGCCGATCAACGCGCCGGTCCGGCCCCGGGTGGCATGCAGCCTATCCGGCTCTGCCCCGCCGCAGAACGCTGGCGCAGCCGCCGAACACGGCGAGCGCCACCGCGGACCACAGCGCCAGCGACACCGCCCGCTCCGGCCCGGCGCCCTGGGTCATCCCGAAGATCACCGCCACCATCGCCGCGCCGAGGGACTGGCCGGTGAGCCGCGCCGTCGACTGCATGCCGCTCGCCCCGCCGCTGCGCTCGCGCGGGGCGGCGGTGATGATGACCTTGTTGTTCGGCGTCTGGAACAGGCCGAAGCCGAGGCCGCTCAGCGTCAGCCGCCAGACGATGTCCAGGGTCGCCGGGTGCGCCGGCAGCAGCGCCATCGCGGCGATGCCCGACGCCATCAGCGCGAGGCCGATGCCGCCGAGCAGCCCCGGCGGGTAGCGGTCGGCGAGCCGCCCGGCGACCGGCGCCATCGCCGCGATCGCGATCGGCCAGGGTGTCATCAGGAAGCCGGTCTGCGTGCCCGAGAGGTGCAGCACGTCCTGGAAATAGAAGGGCAGGGCGATGTAGGCGCTCATCTGCGCCGCGAACGAGGCGATCGAGGTCGCCATCGACAGCGCGAAGGCCGGGATCCGCAGGAGGTCCACCGGCAGCAGCGGAGCCCGCAGGCGCAGCTGGTACAGCACGAACACCGCGCCGACCGCGACGGCCCCCGCGATCTCGGCGAAGGCGATCGCCCGCCCGTCGGCGTCGCCGAGGCGGTCGACGCCGACGATCAGCAGGCCGAAGGTCAGCGCGTTCAGCACCGCGCTCAACGCGTCGAAGCGCGCCCCGCTGCGCGGCGTCGCCGGCAGCGTCCGCGAGGCCACGAGGAAGGCGAGGCCGCCCACCGGCAGGTTGACCAGGAACAGCCACGGCCAGGGCGCCACCGAGAGGATCGCGGCGGCGACCGTCGGGCCGGCCGCGGAGGCGACGGCCACGACGAGCGCCACGTTGCCGACGCCGCGGCCGATCATCCGGTGGGGATAGATGAAGCGCACCAGCGCGATGTTGACGCTCATCACGCCGGCGGCGCCGAGCCCCTGCGCCAGGCGCCCGGCGATCAGGAAGCCGAGGCTCGGCGCGAAGGCGCAGGCGAGCGAGGCCGCGACGAACGCCGCCAGCCCGGCGAGGTACACGCGCTTGTAGCCGAGGATGTCGCCGAGGGAGGCGAAGGGCAGGAGCGCCGCCGTCACCGCGATTTGGTAGCCGTTGACCACGAAGATCGCCGCGGCCGGATCGACCGCGAGGTCCTTGGCCATCACCGGCAGCGCCACGTTGACGATCGCCCCGTCGAGCACCGCCATGGTCATGGCGAGCGACACCGCCGCCATCGCCAGCAGGCGCTCGCGCGGGGGAAGCCCGTCGGCCGGCCTCGCGGCGGCCGGGCTCCCGTCGCCGAGGCCGCTTGCCGCCTGCGCTTCCTCCTCCGCCCCGCGGATCGCGCGTCGTCCGGACGATCCGGCCGTCTCGGTCATCGTCGAAAACCTCGTTCTGGGCCGACCCCGGCCGGGCCCGCCGCCGTGGGTTCGCCTGGCGCTTGCGCCCGCACATAGCGGCTTCACGCAGGCTTGAGCAGCGCGCCGGTGACATGGCCGCGGGATCCTTCGCCCGTGCGCCGCTTTTCCGCCTTCGCGACGCGCCATCGCGTCGTCGCCTCGATCCGACGGATGACGCCCCGATGCCGACGATGACGCGGACCACCGCCCTGCTGCTCGCCCTGTTGCCGCTGATGCCGATGGCGGCGCCGGCGCAGGAGGCACCGCCGCTCGGCATCGGGCTGGAAGGCTTCGCCTACCCGTATCCGGTGCGCTTCCTCGCGCTGTCGCGCGACGGCGAGGCCCAGCGCCTCGCCTACATGGACGTGGCGCCGACCGGCACGGCCAACGGCCGCACGGCATTGCTGCTGCACGGCCGCAACTTCCCGGCGAGCTACTGGGCGCCGGTCGTCGCGGCGCTGACGGGCGCGGGCTACCGCGTGGTCGCGCCCGACCAGCTCGGCTTCGGCAAGTCCTCGAAGCCCATCGGCCCGTTCACCTTCGACGCGATGGCCGCCGACACCGTCGCGCTGCTTGATCACCTGAACCTGCGCCGGGTCGACGTGGTCGCCCACTCGCTGGGCGGGATGCTGGCCGTGCGGTTGGCACGCAACGCCCCCGACCGGGTCAACAGCCTCGTCCTCGAGGCGCCGCTCGGCCTGGAGGATTACCGCTTCAGCGTGCCGCCGGTCGCCAACGACACCCTGCTCAAGCGCGAGGGCGAGCTCACGGCGGCCGCCTACCGCCGGCAGCTGATGACCAGCTACGCGCTCTCGCTGCCGGAATCGGCGATCGAGCCGTTCGTCGAGGTGCGCGAGCGGGTGAAGGGAGCGGGCGAGTATCCGCGCTGGCTGCAATCGTTCGTGAACTCCTACACCATGATCTGGGGCCAGCCGGTGGTGCACGAGATCCCGCTGCTCCCGATGCCGACCCTGTTCGTCATGGGCGGCGCCGACCACAACGCGCCGGGCAAGCCCTACGCCCCGCCGGACCTCGCTGCGAGGATGGGCCGCAACGCCGACAACGCGACGGCGCTGGCCGCGAGGATGCCGAACGGCCGGGCGATCGTGTTCGCGGGCATCGGCCACCTCGTCCACATGGAGGCGACCGACCGCTTCGACGCCGCGATGCTGGAGTTCATCGACGGGCATTGACCGCCCGGTGCCGCGGCGGAGGCCCGCGAACGGAGGAAGGCCGGGCACGATGCCCGGCCTCGGAGCCGCCCCGGAAAGCCCGGCGGCTCAGGCGGCACGAACGGTGGCGAGGAAGCGGGTGACCTCCGCGCCCAGATGCTCCGACTGACGCGACAGTTCGGACGCCGAGGCCAGCACCTGCGCGGCCGCGGCGCCGGTCTCCTCCGAAGCCTGCGCGACGCCGGCGATGTTGCCGGTGACCTCGCTCGTGCCGGCGGAGGCCTGCGCGACGTTGCGCACGATCTCCTGGGTCGCCGCACCCTGCTCCTCCACCGCCGCCGCGATCGACGCGGCGACCGCGTCGATCTCGCGGATGCGCGTCGAGATGGTCCCGATCGCCTGCACCGCCCCTTGCGTCGAGGTCTGGATCTGGGCGATCTGGCTGCCGATCTCGGCGGTGGCGCTGGCCGTCTGGTTGGCAAGCTCCTTTACCTCGGCGGCGACCACCGCGAAGCCGCGCCCGGCCTCTCCGGCGCGCGCCGCCTCGATGGTGGCGTTGAGCGCCAGCAGGTTGGTCTGCCCGGCGATGTTCGAGATCAGCCCCACCACGTCGCCGATCTTGGCGGCCGCCTGGCTCAGTTCGTGAACCAGGCGTCCGGTCTGCTCCGCTTCGGAGACCGCCGTCTGCGCGAGGTCGGCCGAGCCGGAGACCTGCCGCCCGATCTCCTGGACCGACGAGCCGAGCTCTTCCGCCGCCGCCGCCACGGTATTCACGTTGGAGGCCGCCTCCTCGGCGGCGGCCGCCACGGTGGACGATTGGCTGGCTGTCTCCCGTGCGGTCGCGGTCATCGTCTGGGCGGTGGCCTGCAGCTCGGTGGCGGAGGAGGACACCATGCCGACGATGCCGCCGACCGCCCGTTCGAACCCGTCGGCCAGCTCCGTCATGACGCGCTTGCGCTCGGAGGCCGCCGCCGCGTCGGCGATGCCCTTGATCTCCGCCTGCTCGGCGGCCTTCCGGGCAACCATGGCCGTGATGCCTTCGACGGCCCGGCCGACGGAGCCGACCTCGTCGCCGCGGCGCGCCTCGGCGATCTGCGCATCGATCTCGCCGTTTTCCATACGTTGGAGGACGACGACCAGCCGACCCAGCGGACGCGTGATGCCGACGATCGACACCAGGGTCGCGGCGACGAGGCCGACCAGGAGGCCGAGAGCGGCCAGCGCCATCAGGGTGTAGCGCGTCGCATTCGTCTGATCGCTCAGGACGTCGGATTGATGCTCCATATAGGCGGCAATGTCGTGCGCGAGCCTGCTGCCTTCGTCCGTCATGGTGGCGAAGGTCGGATCGATGGCGCTGTGCACGAGGGCTATGGCGTCCGCGTTCTCGTTCGCGGTCCCGAGCCTGCGCACCTCGGTCACGTCCTTGAGGAACCGGTCGACCCGGGCGTTCTGCGCCTCGACGCGCGCGCCGAAGGCAGGCGCCTGCTCACGGAGGTCGGCCAGCGCCTGCCTCATGTTGGGCAGCACCGCCTCGAAGCCCGCATTGGCGCTCCTGATCTGGGCCTCGTCGGTCTCGGCGATGATGCGGTAGACCCAGTAGTTGAGCTCGAACATCAGGCCGTTTGCCCGGCGCGCGCTCGCGACACCTTTCGCCTCGTGGACGATCAGGAGGCTGTAGGCGTCGTCGATCGTGGTCATGCGCGCCTGCGCATACCAGACGCATCCACCGACGACGACGGCGATCGATGCGATCACGGCAATGAGCTTCGGCAGGATTTTGATGTTTGAAAGACGGAGCATCGATCTATCCGATCACGTTGGACAGCCGAAGATCGCCCGAGATCGCTTAAATCGCGGTTAACCAATACCTCTGCAGATCTTGAGGCGGGCTCACGAATGCTCACGGGTTCGTGAGAAGATGCGCGATCGACGCGATCGATGTCCGCCTCGGCTCGATGCCGCCCGGCGCGGTCGACCGATCAGCCGGCTCCGAGGCGGCCCCGCCTGAGCAGGAACACCCCCTGCGCGCCGATCAGGTTCCAGAACCACCACGGCATCGAGAAGCGCATCGGCCGTCCGCGCGCGTCGAGCGCCGCCGCCTTCTCGATGTGGGCGTCGACCGCCCGGCACAGCTCGACGAAGTCGCGCATGGTGCAGTGGTGGATGTTCGGCGTCTCGTACCAGGCTTCCGGCAGGATCTCGGTGATCGGCATCCGCCCGCGGAAGGCCAGCTCGGCCCGCACCCGCCAATGACCGAAGTTCGGGAACGAGATCACCACCTGCCGGCCGATGCGGAGCAGGTGCTCCAGCACGATGCGCGGGTTGCGCGTCGCCTGGATGGTCTGGGACAGGACCACCACGTCGAACGCGTCGTCGGGGTAGTTCTCGAGGTCGGTGTCGGCGTCGCCCTGGATCACCGGCAGGCCGCGGGCGAGGCAGGCGTTCACGCCCTCGCGCGACAGCTCGATGCCGCGCCCGTCGACGCCGCGCCGGTCGCGCAGCAGCGCCAGCAGCGAGCCGTCGCCGCAGCCGATGTCGAGGACGCGCGCGCCGGGCGGCACCAGCCCGAGGACCACGAGGTGGTCGACGCGGGCGCCGCCGGATTCGGGCGTGCGCGGCAGGTCGTCCGCCGCCTCCCAGGGCGTGCCGGAGGCGGCGTCGCCGAAGGACAGGTCCTCGCGCCCGCTCACAGCCCGCGCGCCCGGGCGGCCGCGTCGATGAACCCGCGGGCCGCCGAGAACAGCGTCGGCTCGTCGAGGAGGAACGCGTCGTGGCCCTTGTCGCTCTCGACCTCGACGAAGGCGACCGGGGCCGAGGCGGCGTTCAGCGCGTGCACGATCGCCCGGGAATCGGCCGTGGGGAACAGCCAGTCGGAGGTGAACGAGATCACGCAGAACCGCGTCTTCGTGCCCTTGAAGGCGTTGGCGAGCACGCCGCCGTGGTCGGCGGCGAGGTCGAAGTAGTCCATCGCCCGCGTCAGGTAGAGGTAGGCGTTGGCGTCGAACCGCTCGACGAAGCTCAAGCCCTGGTGGCGCAGGTAGCTCTCGATCTGGAAGTCGGCGTTGAACGAGAAGGTCGGCGCCGAGCCGCCCTGGAAGCGCCGCCCGAACTTCCGGTGCAAAGCCGGCTCGGACAGGTAGGTGATGTGCGCGCCCATCCGCGCGACGCCGAGGCCCTTCGAGGGGCGCGTGCCGGCCTCGAGATAGCGACCGTCGGCCCAGGCGGGGTCGGCCATGATCGCCTGCCGGCCGACCTCGTGAAAGGCGATGTTCTGCGCCGAATGGCGCGCGCCCGTGGCGATCGGCATCGCCGCGAACACGCGCTCAGGGTAGAGCGAGGCCCATTGCAGCACCTGCATCCCGCCCATCGAGCCGCCGATGCACAGGAACAGGTCCGCGATGCCGAGATGGTCGAGCAGCATCGCCTGGGCGCGGACCATGTCGCGGATCGTGACCAGCGGGAAGTCGAGCCCGTAGGCCGAGCCCGTCGCGGGGTCGATCGAGGCCGGGCCGGTCGAGCCCATGCACGAGCCGATCACGTTGGAGCAGACGACGAAGTAGCGGTCGGTGTCGATCGGCTTGCCCGAACCGACCAGCGTCGTCCACCAGCCGGGCTTGCCGGTGACGGGATGGGGGTGGGCGAAGTGCTGGTCGCCGGTGAGCGCGTGGCAGATCAGCACCGCGTTGGTGCGCGCGGCGTTGAGGGTGCCGGCGGTCTGGTAGGCGACCTGGAACGGCGCGAGCGCGGCGCCCGAATCCATGGTCAGCGGCTGCCCGGCCTCGAACCGCGCGACGAGCCCCGCCGGGTCGCGCGCCTGCGACGGCTCGCGGCTGCGGATCTCGGGCTCCGTCGCGGAGGCGGCCGTATCGAGGGGATTGTCCATGAGGCGTCTGGAAACGGCTTCTCGCGCGCCGAAGGGGCCGAAGGAATCGCGAGGCCGCCCGCTTCCCGCGCCCGCCGCTGCACCGGACGTAGTGTGCCCGCCGCCGAGCGTCAACGAAAGGGGCCGCCGGAAGGCCGTTCATCCGCCCTCCGTTGTCGATCGCACGGCCCTGCTGCGCTGGCCCTTCGGCGCGGCGGGCCGTAAACACGCGCGAGCAGCCCCGTCCTCAGCTTGTCGAACCATGCGCTTCCCCAAACGAGCCGCGCCGCCGATGGAAGATCTCGCCGCCCTCCGGGCCGAGATCGATCGGATCGACGCCGAGATGCACGCGCTGCTGATCCAGCGCGGCGGGATCATCGACCGGCTGATCGCGGTGAAGGGCACCTCGGCCTCGGGCTCCGCCTTCCGTCCCGGTCGCGAGGCCGCGATGATGCGGCGCGTCGCCGAGCGCCACCGCGGGCTGCTGCCGCTCGACACCGTCGAGGGGATCTGGCGGGTCATCATCGCGACCTTCACCTACGTCCAGGCGCCGTTCTCGGTGCATGCCGACATCTCCGCCGGCGATCCGGCGATGCGCGACTCCGCCCGCTTCCACTTCGGCTTCACCGTGCCCTACCGGCCCCACCCGACCTGCGCGGCGGTGATCGAGGCGGTGGCGGCCTCGCGCGGCGACCTCGGCATCTTCCGCTTCGACCCGCGCGCCGCCCAGGTGCCCGCGAAGGGGGCGGCGAAGGGAGAGGCCTGGTGGGAGGGCCTGATCGGCGCGGGCCGGCCGAAGGTGATCGCCCGGCTTCCCTTCATCGAGCGGCCGGCCCACCCGGCCGGCACGCCGGTCTTCGTGGTGGCCAAGCCCCTCGACGATCCGGCGGCGGCGCAGCGCGACTGGGTGCTGTGGGCGGTGCGCTGCGGTGCCTGGACGGAGGAGGCCGAGCGCGCCGTGCAGGGGCTCTACGGCGAGGTGGTGGCGCGGGCCAAGCCCAAGGGCGAGGTCGAGCGCCTGCTGCTGGCGGTGCCGGGCGGCGTCGGCACGCGGCAGCTCGCCGAGGCCCTGGACGGGGCGGGCGCGGCGGTGTCGAGCCTCGACGAGACCGGCAGCCACGCGGCACGGTTCCGGGTGTGAGGGCCGCCGGGCGCCCGATCCGGTCGCGCCCCGCTTCATCGCGGCGCGAAATGCTGTAGACGGGCGCAACCCGCGTTTCTTCTGCAGGCTGCGAACACCAATGTCCGCCTCTCCCCGTCTCCGCCCGGTGCCCCGTCCGGGCGTCCTGGCGATCGACCCCTACGTGCCCGGCAAGAGCGGGGCGCCGGGTCACGCCAAGATCCACAAGCTGTCGTCGAACGAGACGCCGCTCGGCCCGAGCCCGGCGGCGATGGCGGCGATGCAGGCGGCCACGGCCAAGCTCGAGAACTATCCCGACGGCACCTCCACGCTGCTGCGGACCGCCATCGCGGCGCGCTACGGCATCGACGCGGGCCGCGTCGTCTGCGGCGCGGGCTCGGACGAGCTGCTCTCGCTGCTCGCCTACGCCTATATCGGCCCCGGCGACGAGGGCGTCTTCTGCGAGCACGGGTTCCTGGTCTACCGCATCGCCATCCTGGCGGCGGGCGGCACCGCCGTGGTCGCTCCCGAGCGCGACCTCACCGCCGACGTCGACGCGATCCTCGCCGCCGTGACCCCGCGGACGAAGATCGTCTACGTCGCCAACCCCAACAACCCGACCGGCACCTACCTGCCGCTGGCCGAGGTGCGGCGCCTGCATGCCGGCCTGCCGGGCGACGTGCTGCTGGTCCTCGACGGCGCCTACGCCGAGTACGTCCAGGCGGACGACTACGCGGCCGGGCTCGAGCTCGCGCGCGACGCCGACAACGTCGTGATGACCCGCACCTTCTCGAAGATCCACGGGCTCGCCGCCCTGCGCGTCGGCTGGATGGTCGGGCCGGCCCACGTGATGGACGCGGTCAACCGCATCCGCGGGCCGTTCAACCTGTCCACCGCCGGCATGGCGGCCGGGGCGGCGGCGCTCGCCGACGAGGCGCACGCCGCGACGGCCGCCGCCCACAACGCCAAATGGCTGCCGCGGATGATCGCGGGCGCCCGCGCGCTCGGCCTGACCGTGACGCCGAGCGTGGCGAACTTCATGCTCGTGCACTTTCCCGACGTGCCCGGCCGCACGGCGGCCGACGCCGACGCCTTCCTGACCGGGCGCGGGGTGATCGTGCGCCGGGTGGCGGCCTACGGGCTGCCGAATGCGCTCCGCGTGACGATCGGCAGCATCGAGAGCAACGAGGCCTTCCTCGGCGCGCTCGGCGCCTTCGTCCGAGGCGACCATGCCTGAGGCCGCGCCGCTCGACTGCCTCGCCATCGTCGGCCTCGGCCTGATCGGCTCGTCGATCGCCCGCGGCGCCCGCCGCTACGGGCTGGCCGAGCGCATCGTCGCGATCGACGCGGACGCCGCCGTCCGCGCGCGGGTGCTCGATCTCGGCATCGCCGACGACGTCACCGGCGATGCCGCCGCGGGCGCGGCGCAGGCCGACCTCGTGATCCTGTGCGTGCCCGTCGGCGCCATCGGCTCGGTCGCCGCCGCGATGGCGCCGCACCTGAAGCCGGGTGCCGTCGTCTCGGACGTCGGCTCGGTGAAGGCGTCGGTCGTCGCGGCCGTCACCCCGCACCTGCCCGACGGCATCGTGTTCGTGCCCGGCCATCCGGTGGCCGGCACCGAGTATTCCGGGCCGGATGCAGGGTTCTCGACGCTGTTCTCCGGCCGCTGGTGCATCCTGACCCCGCCGGAGGACGCGCCCGAGGCCGCCGTCGCGCGGGTGCGCGCGCTGTGGCAGGGGCTCGGCGCCGTCGTCGAGACGATGACGCCGGAGCACCACGACCTCGTGCTCGCCATCACCAGCCACGTGCCGCACCTGATCGCCTACAACATCGTCGGCACCGCCGCCGACCTCGAGCAGGTGACGCAGTCCGAGGTGATGAAGTTCTCGGCCGGCGGCTTCCGCGACTTCACCCGCATCGCCTCCTCGGATCCGACGATGTGGCGCGACATCTTCCTCAGCAACCGCGAGGCGGTGCTGGAGATGCTCGGGCGCTTCAGCGAGGACCTCTCGGTGCTGACCCGTGCGATCCGCTACGGCGACGGCGCGGCCCTGCACGACCTGTTCACCCGCACCCGCGCGATCCGCCGGGGCATCGTCGCGCAGGGGCAGGAGACGGCCGAGGCCGATTTCGGCCGCGCGCGCGCGGCCGAGGGCGTTCCCAAGGCGGGGTGACCCGCGATCCCGGTCGCCCGCCTTGCCGCCGGCGCACCGCCATGCTGGAACGGCCGTCATGACCGCGATGACGCTTGCCGAGACCCGCGACTTCCTCGACCGGGAGTTCCCGCAGATGCAGGCGGGCGGGCGCGCCTACCACCTGGAGGCCGTCGGCCCGCTGACCGCGCGGATGCGGCTCGACGGCGACGCGCGCTTCCTGCGCCCGGGCGGCACGCTGTCCGGCCCGTCGATGATGGCGCTGGCCGACTATGCGCTCTACGCGGCCATCCTCGCCCAGATCGGCCCGGTGGCGCTCGCGGTGACCACGAGCCTGACCTTCAACTTCCTGCGCAAGCCCGCGGGGCTGGTGCTGATCGCCGACGTGACGCTGCTGAAGCTCGGCCGGCGCCTCGCCGTCGGCGAGGTGCGGATCACGGCGCCGGGCTCGGACGACCTCGTCGCCCAGGCGAACGGCACGTACTCGATCCCGCCGCGGTGAGGGCCTACCGATCCGCGTAGCGGGACCACAGCATGACGCCGAAGCCGACGGCGACCGCCATCAGCGGCGCGACGACGAAGGCCACGATCTGAATGTCGGCCATGGCTGCAGCCTTCCACGAATGATGCGCGCGCACCCGTGGAGGGCGATGCTCGCAAGGAAGAAGATCGCGATGCCTTCCGACAGCGTCAACGCCGACAGGTTGGACCGTCCCGAAACCCCGAAGACGGTCGCAACGAGCGGCGCGACCGCGCCCGCGGTGAACAGGCCGCCCGCGGCGGTGTTCAGGTAGGCGGCGGAGAGCTTGATCCGCTCGTTCGAAATCAGGCTCACGCCGCGCTTTCGCGGCCCTCCGCGAGCCGCGCCGCGTAGCGCGCGATCAGGTCGACCTCGAGGTTCAGCCGGTCGCCGGCGCGGCGCTCGCCCCAGGTGGTGACCTCCAGCGTGTGCGGGATCAGCAGGACCGAGAAGGTGTCGCCCTCGACCGCGTTGACGGTCAGCGACGTGCCGTCGAGGCAGACCGAGCCCTTCTTGGCGATGAAGTGGGCGACCCCGGCCGGCGCCCGCAGGGTGAACCGTTCGCTCGCCCCCCAGGCGCCGGCGGTGACGGTCTCGCGGGCGAGGATCTCGGCGACGCCGTCGACGTGGCCGGTGACGAGGTGGCCGCCGAGCTCGTCGCCGATCTTCAGCGAGCGCTCCAGGTTGATTCGGGTGCCGGCCTCCCACCCGCCGACCGTGGTCAGCGCCAGCGTCTCGGCGGCGGCGTCCACCGCGAAGACGCAGCCGCCCTCGGCCGGATCGATCGACACCGCCGTGAGGCAAGGGCCGGAGCAGGCGATCGAGGCGCCGAGCGCGATCGTGGCCGCATCGTAGGCGGCGCGGATCGTGAGGCGGCGCATCCGTGCATCGCCCGAGACCGAGAGCACCGTTCCGACGTCGCTGACGAGACCCGTGAACATCGCTTAAGCCTCACTCCGTTCGTAGGTCACGGCCCGGTCCGCCCCGAGGTCGAGGGACTGGGCGATCCGGAACCGTCCGCTCTCCAGCGCCTGCCCGAGATGCGGGCCGACCGCCGGCAGGCCGCCCTGTGGGCCGCAGGTGCCGGGCCCGGTGATCAGGGTGCAGGAATCCACGAGATCGGCCTCGGCCAGCGCGTCGGCAAGGTGAGGGCCGCCCTCGCTGCAGAGCCGCGTCAATCCGCGCTCGCCGAGCATCGCCAGCGCCGCGTGCAGGTCGACCCGCCCGCGCGCGTCGGCGGCGACGCGCACCACCGCGACGCCGAGCGATTCGAGCATCCGCTTGGCATGGGCCGGGGCGCTCCGCGTCGTCACGACCAGCGTCGGGACGTCGTGGGCGCCGCGCACGAGCACGCTCGACGGCGACAGCCGCAGCTGCGAATCCAGCACCACCCGCAGCGGCGAGCGAACGCCGAGGCCGGGCAGGCGCACGGTGAGCGAAGGGTCGTCGGCGCGCGCCGTGCCGATGCCGATCAGGATCGCGTCGGCATGGGCTCGCCACAGGTGCACCGCGCCGTCGGCGATCGCGCCGGTGATGCGCAGGCGCGCCGTGTCGGAGGCGGCGGCGAACCCGTCCCGCGTCCGGGCGAGCTTGAGGTGGAGGTGGGGCCGCCCGTGGGTGATCCGCGCCACGTGCCCGGCATGGTCGCGGCGGGCCTCGGTGCCCAGCAGCCCGGTCTCGACCCGGATGCCGGTCGCCCGCAGGAGCGCGTGGCCGCGGCCGGAGACCCGCGTGTCGGGGTCCTCCATCGCGCTGACGACCCGCGCGATGCCTGCCGCGACGATCGCGTCGGTGCAGGGCGGCGTGCGGCCGTGATGCGAGCACGGCTCCAGCGTGACGTAGAGGGTCGCGCCCCGGGCCGCCGCGCCGGCATCCATGAGCGCCATGGGCTCGCCGTGCGGGCGGCCGCCCGGGGCGGTGACGCCCTGGCCGACGATCCGCTCCGCGCCCGGCTCGCCCGCGACCACCACGGCGCCGACCGAGGGGTTCGGCCAGGTCCGCCCGAGGTTGCGCTGCCCGAGCGCGAGGGCGAGGCGCATGAAACGCGCGTCGGCCGTCACGAGCGCGACCGCGCCGTGCGCGGCTTGCCCGCCGCGACGCTTTCGGGCGGCTCGACGCCGGCCTCCGCCAAGGTGCCGAGCAGGTCCTCGAAGTCCTTGGCCTCGCGGAAGTTCTTGTAGACGGAGGCGAAGCGCACGTAGGCGACGTCGTCGAGGCCCTTCAGGCCCTCCATCACCAGCTCGCCGATCGCCTCCGAGGTGATCTCGGCCTCCCCGCCGCTCTCGAGCTGGCGGGTGATGCCGCTGACCAGCCGCTCGATCCGCTCGGGGTCGACCGCGCGCTTGCGCAGGGCCACGCCGATCGAGCGCTGCAGCTTGTCGCGCTCGAACGGCACGCGCTTGCCCGAGCGCTTGAGCACCACGAGCTCGCGCAGCTGCACCCGCTCGAAGGTGGTGAAGCGGCCAGCGCAGTCCGGGCAGACCCGGCGGCGGCGGATCGCGGCGCCGTCCTCGCTCGGCCGCGAATCCTTCACCTGCGTGTCGGAGCCGCCGCAATAGGGACACCGCATCGGGCGGACCTTCTCATCGAGCCGGAAAGACGGCGCCCTCTCGGGAAACGAGAACGGCCGCGGATCGAGGCGATCCGCGGCCGTCTCTATCGTGTTGCAGTGCACGCCGGAAGGCTTCCCTTCCGGCGGCGTCCGGATCAGCCGTAGATCGGGAACCGGTCGGTGAGGGCGTGGACGCGGGTCTTGACCGAGGCCTCGACCGCGGAATCCCCGGCCTCGCCGTTCGCCACGAGCCCGTCGAGCACCTCGACGATGAAGCCGCCGATCTGCTTGAACTCGGCGACGCCGAAGCCGCGCGAGGTGCCGGCCGGCGTGCCCAGGCGGATGCCCGAGGTGATCGTCGGCTTCTGCGTGTCGAAGGGGACGCCGTTCTTGTTGCAGGTGATGTCGGCCCGCGACAGCGCGGCTTCCGCCGCCTTGCCGGTGAGGCCCTTCCGCTGCAGGTCGACCAGCATCAGGTGGTTGTCGGTGCCGCCCGAGGTGATGTCGTAGCCGCCCGACATCAGGGTGTCGGCCAGCGCCTTGGCGTTCTCGATCACTTGGCGGGCGTAGATCTTGAACTCGGGCTTCAGGGCCTCGCCGAAGGCCACGGCCTTGCCGGCGATGACGTGCATGAGCGGGCCGCCCTGCAGGCCGGGGAAGATCGCCGAGTTGAACTTCTTGGCGAGCGCCTCGTCGTTCGTCAGGATCATGCCGCCGCGCGGGCCGCGGAGCGTCTTGTGGGTCGTCGTGGTGGCGACGTGGGCGTGCGGGAACGGCGACGGGTGCACGCCGGCGGCGACGAGGCCGGCGAAGTGCGCCATGTCGACGAAGAAGTACGCGCCGACCGCGTCGGCGATCTCACGGAACTTGGCGAAGTCCCAATGGCGCGGATAGCCCGAGCCGCCGGCGATGATCACCTTCGGCTTGTGATCGTGGGCCAGCGCCTCGACCTGCTCCATGTCGATGCGCTGGTCGTCGCGGCGCACGGTGTAGGAGACCGGCTTGAACCACTTGCCCGAGACGTTCGGGGGCGCGCCGTGCGTGAGGTGGCCGCCGGCGGCGAGGTCGAGGCCGAGGAAGGTGTCGCCCGGCTGCATCAGGGCCATGAACACGCCCTGGTTCGCCTGGCTGCCGGAGTTCGGCTGCACGTTGGCGAAGCCGACGCCGAACAGGCGCTTGGCGCGCTCGATGGCGAGGTTCTCGGCGATGTCTACGAACTGGCAGCCGCCGTAGTAGCGACGGCCGGGATAGCCCTCCGCGTACTTGTTGGTCAGCACCGAGCCCTGCGCCTCGAGCACGGCGCGCGAGACGATGTTCTCGGAGGCGATCAGCTCGATCTCGTGCTGCTGCCGGCCGAGCTCCTGCTCGACGGCCTTGGCGATCTCCGGATCCGCGTCGCTTAGCGGGGCCGCGAAGAAGGAGTTCGAGAAATGCTTGTCGGAAGCGGTACCGGCGCTCATGGATGGCCTCTGTTCTTGTATGCGGGCGAAATCGGCGCGCTCGTCCCGTCGGCGTGCACGGGCGAGCCTTCGTAGCGCTACTCTCTACACGCGTGCGTGGAAGCCGCCAACACAGGCCTTTTTGCCGCGGGGGCAAGAAAAGTTGAGGCCGGGCGCCCGGCAGCGTCAACTGCACGCTGAAAGCACGGCTGGGCGATCGGCCGTGCCTCGCTCCGCAGTGCTATAGGAAAATTGACTTTAATAGGAATATATGGCAAGGCCTCTTCGGGGAAGCTTTGGCATGAACGAACGTCGAGACCAGCTTCGATTCGCGCACAGAGTTGCAGAGATCCGCCTGCGGATTGCGATGCTGTCCGTGCTCAGCCATTCCCTCAAAGCCGGCTTTCGCCCGGATCAACCCCGAGGCCCGGATGGTCGCTGGACCGGCGGCGCCGGTCAGATCGTGCGCAGCCAGATAGAGAAAACCGGGAACGCAAGGATCGACGCGAAGACCGAGCTTCTTGTGGATATCGTCAAGGAGGCAATCTCGATCTCGGAAGATGTCCGTGTGCCGGCCTACGGCGTCCGACTGCATGCTGCGACCGCTCGATTGATTCGCAATCTGGATATTCCAGGTATCGGCCGGCACGGCGTCGAGCAAAGCTTCAGCCTGGGCGATAGTGTTGGTTATGGGCTGGAGGGAAGCGTGCGGACCGACGTGGTCTTGCGCGATGGAAGAACATCCTCGCCCCGATATTGGCGGTATGGGACTTCAAGACGGGAAATGCGCGTCTGACACCAGCGCGCGTCCGGGAGATCCGTGAAGGTCTCGGGGTCGGCTCCGATGTGCCGGTGATCGAAATCCATGTTCGACGCGGTGTCGCGGTCAAATCACATGCCGCCACGACGAAGATAAGCGTTTTTGCCGACATCCACTGGTTTTGAGGGACAGAACATGACGATGGAAGCCTACGCGTTCTGCGCCCGTCCGATCAAATCGATCGAAGACTGGCAAGCGTCGATCGATGCCCTCGGGTTCGATCTGAGATTGAGATCGACTCGCGATCTCGCGGATCATCGGGGGCACCTTCCGGCGCTTTGGCGTGGCCGAGAAGCCGGTTTCGAGTTCGGCGCTTGCGCGTTCGCGGAACTGGCGGAAACGTACGACGACATCGATCTCGGCGGGCCGTGGCCCTACGCCTACGCCTTCTATTTCGCGGCTTTGCCGAGTTGCGTCGGCACGTGGCTGGCGCTGGCCGCCTGCCTGACGCTGACCGACGGCGTTGCTTTCGACCCGCAAGAGGGAAGAATTCTTCGACCCGGAGAGGCCGCACGCTATGCGCAGGATACCGAGAACGAGGTCGATCGGATCGAGTCAGGGGAGGTCGGTCGGACGCCTTCATAGATGTCGAAGGTTGGAGGGGCCCGCCGACATGGGTCGCGTCGAACGACGGACCCATCCACCGGCCTCACGCCGACACGTTGGTCTCCACCAGCACCGTCTCCGTCTCGAACTCCGCCGCGTGCCACGCCTCCGCGGGGAAGTGGAACACGCTGCCGGGGCCGAATGCCGCACGGCCCTGCTCGGTCTCCAGGATGCCAGAGCCGGAGAGCACCTGCACGAACTGCTCGTGCGCGTGGCTGTGCCGCGCCGCCGAGGTGCCCGCTGGGACGACGATCCGCACGAGGCTGGCGCCCGCGCCCGGGATCGTGCGCTTGGCGACGCCGTTCTCCGCAACGGTCTCGTCGCGTTCGTCCCAGGCGAGCAGGTGGTCGGTCATGGCGGCCTCGTGGTCAGCCCTCGAACATGATGCAGGCGCGGTCCCGGTCAACGCACGATGCGATCAGGGCCACACCTTGATCGCCACCGGCCGCCGCAGCAGGTCGCGGTCCGAGGTGATGGTGCAGCCCTCCGTCCGCAGCGTGACGTAGGTGAGGATCGCGGTGTCGCCGACGTCGTCGAAGTTCCGGCCCTCGGCCCTGGGGTCGAGGAGGGACGGGTAGGCGATCAGGCCGCCCGGCGCCGCGCAGGGGTCGTCGTAGAGCGTCGCCCCGGCGACGAGCAGCCGCGGCACGTCCCAGGTCAGAAGGTCGCGCGAGCTCGTCCAGTAGAAGCCCGATTGCGCGAACCCGTCACCCGCCTTGGCCATGAACAGGGCGACGAAGGCGCCGGTGCCGCGATGGCGGACCACCGCCCCGACGGGCGTCGGGAACGGCGCCACCGGCTTGCAGGCCTCGGCCCGCGCGCCCTTGGTGCGATACGGATCCGGGAAGGACGCGGTGAAGCCGGTTCCGGTCCAGGCGCGCCAGCTCGCCGCATCGCCGGGCGTGGCGGTGCGGAACAGGCACACCCCGGCCTCCTGATCCCCGGGCCGGTCCCAGCCGGTGGTCGAGACGAAGACGTAGCGGAAGCGCCCGTCGGCGAAGACGTTCGACGGGTTGAAGAAGCCGCGGTGACGCCCCTGGCCGACCTCCTGCCGGAACGGGGCCGCCATCGCCACCGCGGGCGGGGTCGTGCGCAGGAAGCTGCGGCCGCCATCCGCGGAGGCGGCGGCGGTGATCGTGTTGTACCAGCAGGCCTCGTAGGTCTCGGCCGTGCAGCGGCCCGGATGCTCGTTCGCCTGGTACTCGTGGTGCACCAGCGCGGCGATTCGGGCGCCGTCCTCGGTCCAGGTGGCGGTGATCCAGGAGCGGTCGTCGTAGAGCGCCGGGTCGGCCTTCTCGCCCGAGTCGAGCACCACCGTGCAGTCGAGCTTGAGGTGGTCGAGGTCCGGCCCGCGCAGGGCCCGGTTGCGGTAGTGCATGCCGAACAGGGCGACCGCACCGGTGGCATCCCGGAACGCGCGGGCCGAGGCGTCGGGCACGTCGGCGCCGTCGCAGGCGTCGCGCCCGGCCTTGAACACGATGCTCGGCGGCCCGACCAGGGTCAGGCTCGACAGCGGCGGGTCGGCGGCCGCCTGCGCGAGCGCCGGCAGCGACAGGAGAAACAGCGCGAGGCGGAGCCGCATGGGACGAGACCGGTGGGTGCGCCGAAAGCGCACTTGGACGAGGAGCGCGCACGGACGACGGTCGCGCGCCTGGACAAACCACGGGAGTTTCTGCTCAGAACCGTTACAGAATGGCTTCCCGCCGGTGCGGGGGCCCGATCCTCCCGAGCCGAGTCCCCATCCATGCTGATCCTGATCCTCGGGCTGGTGCTGTTCCTCGGCACCCACGCCTTCTCGATGCTGCGCGCCAAGCGCTCCGAGGTCGTCGGCCAAGTCGGCGAGGGCAAGTACAAGCTCGGCTACACCCTGCTCTCGGTCCTCGGCCTCGTGCTGATCGGTGTCGGCTTCCACAACTATCGCGTCGACGGGTACATCCCGGTCTGGGATCCGCCGGTCTGGACGCGCCACCTGTCCCTGGTGCTGGTGCTGCTCGCCTTCATCGTGCTGGCCTCGGCCTACCTGCCGGGCCACATCCGGGCGAAGGCCAAGCACCCGATGCTGCTCGCCGTGAAGATATGGGCGACGGCGCACCTGCTCGCCAACGGCGACCTCGGCTCGATCCTGCTGTTCGGCTCGTTCCTGGCCTGGGCGGTGATCGCCCGGATCAGCGCCAAGCGCCGCGCGCTCACGGCGGGTCAGGTCGTCGCGCAGCACGGGGGCGCCGCGGCCCCTGCGGGCTGGCGCAACGACGCGATCGCGGTGGTCGTCGGCGTCGTCGCCTGGTTCGTGTTCGGCAAGTATCTCCACCCGATCCTGATCGGCGTCTACGCCTGGCCGGGCCAGGCGTAGACGCCGCCCGGTCGCCAAACCGGCGCCCGCGTGCTAGGCGCGGGGCCAATCGAGACGCTTCAGGTCGTCCGGCTCGCGCGCCGGACCGGGATACGATGGCTGAGAACAACGAGTTCATCCGCGAGGTCAACGAAGACTATCGCCGCGACAAGGTCGCCGAGATCTGGCGCCGCTACAGCGGCGTGATCATTGCGGTGGCGATCCTGGTGGTCGCCGGCGTCGGCGGCTGGCGCTACTGGCAGACGGCCCAGCGCAACGCGGCCGAGGCCGCCTCGCAGCAGTTCGACGAGGCCAACCGCCTGGCCCGCGACGGCAAGGTGGCGGAGGCCGACAAGGCGTTCGACGCCCTCGAGGCGCAGGGGCCGGCCGGCTACCGCCTGCTCGCCCAGTTCCGCTCGGCCGCCGAGACCGCCAAGCGCGACCCGGCCGCGGGCGCCGCCGCGTTCGAGGCGATCTCCGGCGACACGGCGCTCGGCGACGGCCTGCGCGACCTCGCGCGGCTCCGCGCGGCGCTGATCCGCCTCGACCTGCCCGATCCGGCGCCCGCGCTCGCCAGCCTGCAGAGCCTGGCCGCCGGCACGCCGTTCCGCTTCACCGCCCGCGAGATGCTCGGGCTGACCGCCCTGAAGAACGGCCAGTACGACGAGGCCGGGCGCTGGTTCGACCAGCTCAACATGGACCCCGAGACGCCGCAGAACCTGCGCCAGCGCATCGAGGTCTACGTCGCCCTGGTCGCCGGCGGTCCCGTGACGGTGACCGAGGCGAAGCCCGAGGCCGCCGCGCCCCCGCCGCCGATCACGCGCTGATCGCTCGACACGCCAGTCCAAAACCTCCGGCGCGACTGGCTCGCACCGGAGGTTTTGGGCATTCTCCGGACCTTCGCCGCCCGGCCAGCCCGGCGGCTCGACCGAACATAGAACGGACCACCCCATGGAACTGCCGACCGTCGCGATCGTCGGACGGCCGAATGTCGGCAAGTCGACCCTGTTCAACCGCCTCGTCGGCAAGAAGCTGGCGCTGGTCGACGACCGCCCCGGCGTCACCCGCGACCGCCGCGAGGGCGACGTCGCCTTCGGCGGGCTGAACTTCCGCATCATCGACACCGCCGGTCTCGAGGAGGCCGATTCGGCCACCCTGCTCGGCCGGATGCGGATGCAGACCGAGGCCGCGATCCTCGAGGCGGACGTGGTGCTGTTCGTCATCGACGCGCGGGCCGGCATCCTGCCCGCCGACCAGCCCTTCGCCGAGCTGGTGCGCCGGGCCGGCTGCAAGGTGATCCTCATCGCCAACAAGGCCGAGGGCGGCGCCGGCATGGCCGGGGCCTACGAGTCGTTCCGGCTCGGGCTGGGCGACCCGATCCCGTTCTCGGCCGAGCACGGCGAGGGGATCGGCGAGCTGCACGAGGCGCTGAAGGAAGCCCTGCCCGAGACCGACGAGGACGAGGACGACGACGACCCGCGCGGCAAGCCGCTCAAGGTCGCCATCGTCGGCCGCCCCAACGCCGGCAAGTCGACCCTGATCAACCGGATGCTCGGCGAGGATCGCCTGCTCGTCGGCCCGGAGGCCGGCATCACCCGCGATTCGATCTCGCTCGACTGGGAATGGCGCGGGCGCCGGATCAAGCTGCACGACACCGCCGGGATGCGCCGCCGCGCCCGGATCGAGGACAAGCTCGAGAAGCTCGCGGTCTCGGACGGCATCCGCGCCGTGCGCTTCGCCGAGGTGGTGGTGGTGCTGCTCGACGCCACGATCCCGTTCGAGAAGCAGGACCTCACCATCGTCGACCTCGTCGAGAGCGAGGGGCGCTCGCTGGTGATCGGCCTCAACAAGTGGGACCTCGTCGCCGACCAGCCGGGCCTGCTCAAGTCGCTGCGCGAGGACTGCACCCGCCTGCTGCCGCAGGTCCGCGGCGTCGCGGTGGTGCCGCTCTCGGGGCTCGCCGGCGACGGCGTCGACAAGCTGATGCAGGCGGTGGTGCAGGCGGCCGAGGTCTGGGACACCCGCATCTCGACCTCGCGGATCAACGACTGGCTCTCCGAGGCGACGCAGCGCAACCCGCCGCCGGCCGTATCGGGCCGGCGCATCAAGATCCGCTACGCCACGCAGGTGAAGAGCCGCCCGCCGCACTTCGCCCTGTTCGGCAACCAGCTCAACGCGATGCCGAAGAGCTACACCCGCTACCTCACGAACTCGCTGCGCGAGGCGTTCGCCCTGCCGGGCACCCCGATCCGGCTCTCCCTGCGCACCTCGTCGAACCCGTTCGACAAGGGCTGAGCACCGGCCCCGCGCGTCGACGCCTCAGCCCCGGGTCGTCCGCGCCAGCCATTCCACCACCTTGTCCAGCGCCTGCCGGTTGCTGTGCCCCGCGTCCCGCGCGGCCTCGAACGCGGCGATCTGGCCGTCGGCGCTGGTGCCGCCCGAGACGATGGTCCGCGCATGCGCGACCTCGGCCGCGCAGCCGAGCGCCGCCGCATCCTCGGCGACGAGGTCGAGCACCGTCTCCAGGGCGTCGGCGAAGGGCAGGGCCGCCTCGCGGGCTTCGTCGATCAGCTCGGCGCCGACGCCGCTGCGCTGGGTGCGCCAGAGGTTCTCGTCGGCGAGTGCCCGGGAGACGCCGTCGAGCCCGGCATTGAGGTCCGGCCGGCGCACCATGCAGCGCACGAGGCAGCGGAACAGCGCGGCGATGGTCAGCGCGTCGGCGAGCCGCGTGCAGCTGTCGGCGATCCGCAGCTCCAGCGTCGGGAACTTGATCGAGGGCCGGAGCGACCACCACAGGAAGCTCGCATCCTGGATCGAGCCGGCCTCCGTCATGATCCGCACGTAGCGCGCATAGGCGGCGGCATCGGCGAAGAGCTCGGGCAGGCCGGTGCGCGGCAGCTCGCCGAAGGCGCTGAGGCGGTAGGCGGTGAGCCCCGTCGGCTTGCCCTGCCAGAACGGCGAGGAGGCCGAGAGCGCGAACAGCAGCGGCTGGAACGGCAGCAGCCGGTTCATCAGGTCGACCCGCGCCTCCGGGGCCGGCACCTCGACGTGGACGTGCATGCCGCAGATCAGGCTGCGCCGCCCGGCGAGGCCGACGTCGCGCAGGATGCCGCGGTAGCGGTCGCCCTTGGTCGGCAGTTGCCGCGACCAGTCGGCCACCGGATGGGTGCCCGCGGCGAAGATCAGCAGCTCGTGCTCGGCGGCGAGGTCCGCGAGCGCGCCGCGCTGCCGGGCGAGCGAGTCGCGCGCCTCGGCGAAGGCGGTGATGGGCGGGGTGCAGACCTCGACCTGGCACTGCAGCAGCTCGCGCCCCGCCTCGGGCAGGCGCTCGGCCGCCTCGACGTGGAACGGCTTGACCGAGCGCCGCGGCGTGCCGCGCGTCTCCGCATCGGCCAAGAAATACTCTTCTTCGATGCCGAAGCGGTAGCTGTGGGCGCTCATGGCATCTTTCGTCAGGAGGATCCGAGCGCAGATAGGGCGGGAGCGGGCCCAGTGCGGTCCCGAGGGCGCATTTTTCGGCGCGAAGGACGCTATCCTTCCGTGACCTGCAGGCCGAGGGTGCGCGCGACGGTCGCCATCTTGATGTCGAAGGTCGCGAGGACGGCATTCGCACGACGGCACAGAGCGATGTTCAGGGCGTCCGGCGTACGGAGCGTGAGATCGAGGCGGCGCAGAAACCCGGTCGCCGCGACGACGTCGGACGATGCGACCTCGATGCGTTCCGCGACCCGTTCGATCCAGCGATCGAGATCCGAGAACGCCAATTGCGCGGCGCCTGCGTCGATCTCGCCGGTTCTCACCCGGCGTGCGAGGGCCGAGGCGAATTCCGCCGCTGCGAAATCGCTGACGATCGCGATCGGCTCGTGACGTCGAAAGAAGGCGTCCGCCCGCGCCGTGGACGGATCATCCGTCAGAAGGGCGACCAGGACGCTGGCATCGAGGTACGTCCTCACCAATCCTCGTCGCGCATGCGGCCGACGAGGTGCCCGGCATCCTCGGAGGGCGCGGCGGTTCGCGCGCGACGGGCTGCCAGCCAATCCAGGTCCTCGGCGGTCACGGGCCGCCCCGACCGAGGGATCGGCTGTAGGTTGGCGACCGGCCGACCATCCCGGGTGATCACGACGCCTTCGCCCGCGAGCGCGCGGTCGATCAGCTCGGACAGATGCTCTTCGGCTTCGATGACGCTGTGCTCGCCCATCGGGCGAGAGTACGGACTTTCCCGACGGACTGTCCAGATCCGCCTATCCGACGCGCAGGGCGCCGCCGACGAGCCAGGCCGGGTCGAACCAGCGGTCGGCCTCGCCGTCGTAGGGCAGGCGGGTGACGTCCCAGTTCTGGATGTACTTCGCGTAGACGTTCCAGACCGCGATGCCGCCGCCGACGAAGATGCGGCGACCGGGATAGCGGGCGAGCACCGCCTCCGGATCCTCGTGCGACCGGATCACGTCGATGGTGCGGTCCTTGAACGCGAAGGCCGGCACCGAAGCCACCGTCTTCGGGCCGGCGATCAGCACATGGCCCATGGTCAGCGCGAAGAACCGCGTCACGTCCTCCACGAAGAGCGGGTCGGTGTTGCCCTCCCAGGGGAGCTGGCCGTTCAGCCCGAGCTGGCCGCGCTGGCCGATCGCGCAGATGCAGCGCACGTCGATCATCAGGATATCCGGAAAAGTGCGGGCTCGGCCCCGACCGCTCAGCGCGGCGCTTGCGGGCTCACGGTGCGGTCGGTGGGGAAGTCGTAGATCAGCCCGGTTTCGCTCGAGGCGGGGCTCGCCAGCCGCACGAAATGCGGGGCGAGGTCTTCCGGCGTCCTCAGCGTCCCCGGGTCCTCGCCCGGCATCGCCGCGCGGCGCATGTCGGTGCGCAGGGGACCGGGATTGAGCAGCATCGCCCGGACGTTGGTGGTCTCGTTCTCGGCGGCGTAGGTCCGCACCAGCGCCTCGAGCGCCGCCTTCGACACCGAGTAGGGCCCCCAGTAGGCCCGGCACTTGCCCGCCGCCCCGGAGGTGACGAAGATCGCCCGGCCGGCATCCGACATCCGCAGCAGCGGGTCGAACGAGCGGATCAGCCGCCAGTTCGCGGTGACGTTGACGTCCATCACCTGGCCCCAGACCTTCGGGGTGATGTGCCCGATCGGCATGAGATTGCCGAGGATGCCGGCATTGCCGACGACGATGTCGAGGCGCTTCCAGCGCTCGTTGATCGCCGCGCCGAGCCGGTCGATGCCGTCGTAGTCGGTCAGGTCGAGGGGCACGAGGGTCGCGCTCGAGCCGACCCTGCGGATCGCGTCGTCGAGCTCCTCCAGCGCGCCCTGCGTGCGCGCCACGGCGATGACGTGCGCGCCGGCCTCCGCCAGGGCCAGCGCGGCGGCCCGGCCGATCCCACGGGACGCGCCGGTGACGACGGCGACGCGTCCGTCGAGTGAGGTCTTCGTGTCGGTCATGCGCGAGGGGTCAGTCCGCTTCGGCGAGCATCGCGAGGCGCTTTGGCCCGGCGATGGCGAGGTCCGTCAGGCCGGTCGGGTAGTCGCCGGTGAAGCAATGGTCGGTGTATTGCGGGCAGGCCTCGATCCGCTCCGCCTCACCCATCGCCCGGTAGAGCCCCGGGATCGAGAGAAAGGCCAGCGAATCCGCGCCGATGTAGCGGCGCATGCCTTCGAGGTCGTGGGTGGCAGCGAGCAGCTTCTCGCGCTCCGGCGTGTCGATGCCGTAGAAGTCGGGATAGGTGATCGGCGGGCTCGCGATGCGGAAGTGCACCTCCGCCGCGCCGGCCTCGCGCATCATCCGCACGATCTTCACCGAGGTGGTGCCGCGCACCAGGCTGTCGTCGACCAGCACGATGCGCTTGCCCTCGATCGCCGCCCGGTTGGCCGAATGCTTCATCCGCACGCCGAGCTCGCGCACCGACTGGGTCGGCTGGATGAAGGTGCGGCCGACATAGTGGTTGCGGATGATTCCCATCTCGAACGGGATGCCGGTCTGCTGTGCGAAGCCGAGCGCGGCCGGCACGCCGGAATCGGGCACCGGCACCACCACGTCGGCCGGCACCGCGGCCTCGCGGGCCAGCTCGACGCCGATGTTCTTGCGCACGGCGTAGACGCTCTTGCCGTTCACCACCGAATCCGGCCGGGCGAAGTAGATGTACTCGAAGATGCACGGCCGCATCGGCACCTTGTCGGCGAAGCGGATCGACTCGATGCCGTCCTCCGAGATCACCACGACCTCGCCGTTCTCGACGTCGCGCACGAACTTCGCGCCGATGATGTCGAGCGCGCAGGTCTCCGAGGCCAGCATGTAGCGGCCGTCGAGCTCGCCGAGCACCAGCGGGCGGATGCCGAGCGGGTCGCGGGCGCCGATCAGCTTCTTGTTCGTGAGCGCGACGATGGCGTAGGCGCCCTGGATCGCCTGCAGCGCGTCGATGAAGCGCTCGACGATCCGCGGCTTTCGCGAGCGCGCGGCCAGGTGCAGGATCACCTCCGTGTCGGAGGTCGACTGGGTGATCGCGCCGTCGCGCACGAGATCGCGTCGGATCGAGAGCGCGTTGGTGAGGTTGCCGTTATGCGCCACCGCCAGGCCGCCGCCGGCCAGCTCGGCGAAGAGCGGCTGGACGTTGCGCAGGATGGTGCCGCCGGTGGTCGAGTAGCGCACGTGGCCGATCGCGGCGCGGCCCTTCAGCCGGGCGATTGTGCCGCCGTCCGAGAACGAGTCGCCGACGAGGCCGGGGCGCCGCTCGGAATGGAAGACCTCGCCGTCGAAGGCGACGATGCCCGCCGCCTCCTGGCCGCGGTGCTGCAGGGCGTGCAGCCCGAGCGCGACGATCGCCGAGGCGTCGGGATGCCCGAAGATGCCGAAGACGCCGCATTCCTCGCGGAGCGTATCGCCGTCGGTCTCGGGGTCGAACACGGAATCCACGGTTGCGGCGCGGTGTGACATGGCCTGAGGTCGATCCCTGGTTGCCGTCCGCCCGCAAGCTGCCCGGACCGCGTCCGCGCGGCCGGCCCCGCGGCGCCGTCGTCAAGGCGTTATCTGAGGCCTCGCGGCATCGCAACCAAGCCGGATCGAACGCAGGTCAGGGTCACCGCGGCAACATATGCTGAGCCGGCCTTCCTTCCCAGACGAGCGGCGCCCTCAGCGCCGCGGCGCGGGCACGGCCGGCGTGGTCTGGCGCGGGGGCACCTCGGTCTCGGCCGGTGCATCCACAGGTTCGTTCTGCGGGGTGTCGACCTTCGGCTTCTTGAACTGCTTCAGGAAGCCTTCCGGGTTCTCGGGCAGCTGCGCCACCAGCGCGTCGCCGGACTTCTCCAGCATCGGCCGGGTGCGCGCCTCGGCGGCCCAGGTCGGCACCTTGCCCTGCACCAGCCAGGACAGGAACACCCAGCCGATCACGCAGATCAGGAAGCCGCGGGCGGCGCCGAACAGGAAGCCGAGGGAGCGGTCGATCGCGCCGATGCGCGAATCGAGCACCACGTCGGAGATCTTCACCGTGATGATCGAGACGACGATCAGCGTGCCGAGGAAGATCGCCGCGATCGAGGCGACGAGGGCGACGGTGTCGCTGGTCACGTGCTGCTTCACCGTCGGCAGCAGCATCGGATAGAGCGACCACGCCACCGCGGCGGCGGCGACCCAGGCGATGATCGCCAGCACCTCCCGCGTGACGCCGCGGACGGCCGCCAGCAGGGCGGACACCACGACGATGCCGAGCACCACGAGATCGAGGACGGAAAACGGCATCTGCGGGTTCGGATCGGATGGGGAGATGCCACGACGAAAGCGATGCGGTCTGCGGCTCCCCTGGACCGCGGGCGCCTTATATCGCGGTCAAACTCGGTCGTCACCCTCGGTGGCGACTGCCGGCCGCCGGAACCCGCCGGTTGCAGACGGGCTTTCACCGCCCTTCCCAAGCCGCCGGCGCGGCACAGGTCGTCCTGAGAACCGCGCTCAGCCGGTCGCCTAATCCGCATCCTCGTCGTGGGCCGCATGGCGGCGCTTGCCCGAGGCGACCCGGCGCGGCCCGTTCGCGGCGATGCCGGCCACGAGGTCGGCGATGTGGCGCAGCGACTCCGTGGCGAGCGCGCGGTCGGTGGTCTCGCCGCGCCCTTGCGGCGTCATCGCCTTGGCGAAGCCGAGCTTCTGCGCCTCCTTGAGGCGCGCGCCGGCCTGCGCCACCGGCCGGATCGCGCCGGACAGGCCGATCTCGCCGAAATACACGGTCTCCGGCGGCAGCACCGCGCCCGACAGCGACGAGACCAGGGCGGCGGCCACCGCCAGATCCGCCGCGGGCTCGGAGATGCGCAGGCCGCCCGCGACGTTGAGATAGACGTCGTGCGTGCCCAGGCGGATGCCGCCATGGGCTTCGAGCACCGCGAGCACCATCGAGAGCCGGTTCGGGTCCCAGCCGACCACGGCCCGGCGCGGCATGCCGAGCGACGAGGGCGCGACCAGCGCCTGGATCTCCACCAGCAGGGGCCGCGTGCCCTCCATGCCGGCGAAGACCGCGGTGCCGGCGGCCTGGTGGTCGCGTCCCGCCAGGAACAGCGCCGAGGGGTTCGGCACCTCGGCCAGCCCCATGTCGGTCATCTCGAACACGCCGATCTCGTCGGTCGGCCCGAAGCGGTTCTTCACCGCCCGCAGGATGCGGAAATGGTGGCCCTGGTCGCCCTCGAACGAGGCCACCGCGTCGACCATGTGCTCGACCACCCGCGGGCCGGCGATCTGCCCGTCCTTGGTGACGTGGCCGACGAGGATCACCGCCGTGCCCGTGGTCTTGGCGAAGCGGATCAGGGACTGGGCGGAGGAGCGCACCTGCGTGACCGTGCCGGGCGCCGATTCGACGGTCTCGGTCCACATGGTCTGGATCGAATCGATGATCGCCAGCGCCGGCGGGCGCCCCTGCGACAGGGTCTCGACGATGTCCTCGACGTTGGTCTCGGCCGCCAGCTCCACCGGGTGGCCCGACAGCCCGAGGCGCTCGGCGCGCAGGCGCACCTGCCCCACCGCCTCCTCGCCGGAGATGTAGGCGACGCGTTCGCCGGTCTTCGCCATCGCGGCCGAGGCCTGCATCAGCAGGGTCGACTTGCCGATGCCGGGATCGCCGCCGAGCAGGATCACCGAGCCGCGCACGAATCCGCCGCCGGTGACGCGGTCGAGCTCGCCGATGCCGGAGGGGATGCGCGGCGCTTCCCGCGCCTCGCCGGTCAGGCCCTCGAGGGGGAACACCCGCCCGCGGGCCCGGCCGGGCCGGGTCGCGGCCGGGCCCGATTGCGGCCCGGAGCCCCCGGGCGTCTCCTCGACGATCGTGTTCCAGCCATTGCAGGCCTCGCAGCGCCCGCGCCAGCGGTTGTAGACCGCGCCGCAGGCCTGGCAGATGAAGGTCTGGTGGATCTTTGCCATGCGCTCGCAGCGGGTTCGGGGCCGGATCCGCTCGGGGCGGACGGCGTCACGCCCCGATATACGTGCGAACGTAACGAGAACCCAGCCCCGTCAGGATCTCGTAGCCGATCGTGCCGGCGGCGCGTCCCACCGTGTCGACGTCCAGCCCATCGCCGATCAGCGTGGCGACGGTGCCGCGCCGGGCGTCCGCCGCCTCGGTGACGTCGAGGATGATCAGGTCCATCGAGACGAGGCCGAGGATCGGGCAGGGAATGCCGGCGACGAGCGCGTGGCCGTGCCCGCTCGCGGCCCGGGGATAGCCGTCGGCGTAGCCGAGTGAGAGCGTCGCGAGGCGCCGGGGCGCGGGTGCGGTCCAGCGCCCGTTGTAGCCGGCCTGGGCGCCGGCGGCGACGTGCCGGATCTGCAGGATCGTCGCCTCCAGTCGCACCACCGGCCGCATCGGGTTGGCATGGCGCGTGGGGGTCGGGTTGCCGCCGAACAGGGCGTAGCCGGGCCGCAGCAGGTCGTGGTGCGTCGCCCCGTCGAGGAAGATGCCCGACGAGTTGGCGAGCGAGCCGGGAATGCCGGGAAACGCCGCCCGCACCGTCGCGAAGTCGGCGATCTGCCGGGCGTTGATCGCCTCGTCGGGCAGCTCGGCGCTGACGAGGTGGCTCATCACGAGGTCGATGCCGGCGGCCCCGATCCGTGGATCGCCGGCGAGCGCCAGCGCCTCCGGGACGGCGAGCCCGAGGCGGTTCATGCCGGTGTCGACGTGGAGCGCGGCCGCACGCATCCCGCGCGAGGCCGCCGCCCAGTCCGACACCTCCTCGACCGAGCCGAGGACGGGGCGCAGGGCCATCGCCAGATAGGCCGGGGCGGAGCCGGGCGAGAGCCCGTTCAGGACGTAGATCGCGGCCTCGGGCAGCGCGCCCCGCACGCGTGCGGCCTCGCCGAGATGCGCGACGAAGAACGTGCGGCAGCCCGCCGCCCAGAGCGTCCGGGCGACCGGCTCGGCGCCGCAGCCATAGGCGTCGGCCTTCACCACCGCGGCGCAGGCGCGGCCCGGTGCCTCCGCCGAGAGGCGGCGCCAGTTCTCCGCGATGGCGTCGAGATCGACGGTGAGGCGGGCGCCGTGCCCGATGGCGTCGGTCGCGACGGTGCTGTCTCGGGAAATCGTCGGGCTCCGATGTTCCGCCGCGCGTGCGTCGCCGTCTGCGCAGCCTGACGGGTCAGGGCATGCCATTACCGCGCCAGCGGCCGGAAGGCACGAGGCCTGCAACGCAAGACCTGCAACACGGGGCTTGCGGCGCGCGCAGCCTTCCGAGGAGACAGCCAATGGCGTTCGCCTGCACGATCCCGGCGATTCCCACCGTCCAGCAGGACGACGCGACGCTTCGCATCACCCGCTGGGATTTCGCCCCCGGCGCCGTGACCGGATGGCACGAGCACGGCTGGCCCTACTTCGTGGTGATGCTGGTGGCCGGAACGCTCCGGGTCCATGACGGCGAGCAGGTCGGCGAGACCGCGCTCGCCGCGGGGCAGGCCTACAGCCGCCCGGCGGGCATCCGCCACGACGTGATGAACGGCTCGGACCACCCGATCGCCTTCGTCGAGATCGAGGTGAAGCAGCCCGGCGCGCTGGTGACGCTGTAGCGTGTACGCCTAGCCCGCCTCCGGCTCGGGCGGCCAGGCGATCGCGCCGGTCATGATCGCCTCGTGGGAATAGGGGCAGGCATCGGGGAAGATCGATCCGTCGAGGCCGGTCTCGCCCGCGGCCTCGATCCGAGCGTCGTCGTAGGCTTCCCGGATGGCACCGGACAGGCGGCTCTTGAGGCCGGGGTTGCGTTCGAGAAGCTTCGCTGCGGCCCGGCGCCCGGTCCGGATCGACAGCGCCCAGCTTCGCGTCCGCTTCTCGGGCTGAAAATCCCATGTCAGCAGACGGATCAGCGTGATGCGGAGCACGCTTTCCAGACGGTTGTAGATCTCGGTGCCCGAGTCCTCGATCTCCTCCGCCAGGTTGAGTGCTTCGAGGGACGAGAACTCTCCGCGCCGGAGACGCTCGGCCTGCGCGAAGGCCCATGCGTAGACGTCGCGGAGATAGGGGGCGGGGCGGTCGCGGATGTCGGCCGCGGCAGCGAGACGCCGCGCGAGCGGTTCGGCCTCCGATGCCGCAGGCGCGCCCGCGATCCGCGCCGCGAGATAGGCCTCGGCCGGCGTTCCGTCCGGCCCCACGTCGGCGACCCGCGGCAGGACGGCCGCGAGGGTGATCGCCTCGCCGGCCGCCACGAGGGCGCCCGCGACCTCGAACACGCCGCGATGGAGCGGATGGGTCCAATCCTCATCGCGGAGGATCTGGGCCATCACTCCGTAGGTGGCAGGGTCGGCGAGGATCAGCCCGACGAGGCCGCGCTAGGCCTCGAACACGTCGTTCAGGTTGGTCGTCTCGCGGGGCCGAGCCTGCTTCGCCAGCGCCATGGGGCGTCTCCGATCGGGCGGAGCGCGCGCCCTATCACATCTGCTCGGGCAGCCGGTCGCTCTGCGCGAGGTTCGAGAACCGGGTGATGTTGGCGTCGAACTGCAGCTCCACCGTGCCGGTCGGGCCGTGGCGCTGCTTGCCGAGGATCACCTCGGCCTTGCCGTGGACGCGGTTCATCTCCGCCTCCCAGGCGAAGAACTCCTCCGTGCCCTCGCGGGGCTTCTTGTTGTTGACGTAGTATTCCTCGCGGAACACGAACATCACCACGTCGGCGTCCTGCTCGATCGAGCCCGATTCGCGCAGGTCCGAGAGCTGCGGGCGCTTGTCGTCGCGGTTCTCGACCTGACGCGACAGCTGCGACAGGGCGATGATCGGAACCGAGAGCTCCTTGGCCAGCGCCTTCATGCCGGTGGTGATCTCGGTCATCTCCTGCACGCGGTTGTCCGAGCGCTTGCCCGAGCCCGCCAGCAGCTGGAGGTAGTCGACGATCAGCACGTCGAGGCCCTTCTGGCGCTTGAGGCGCCGGGCGCGGGCGGCGAGCTGCGCGATCGAGATGCCGCCCGACTGGTCGATGTAGAACGGGATCGTCTGCATGTCGCGGGCTGCGTCGGTGATCTTGTAGAAGTCCTCCGGCCGGATGTCGCCGCGGCGGATCTTGTAGGAGGGCACGCCCGACTGCTCGGCGATGATGCGGGTGGCGAGCTGCTCGGCCGACATCTCGAGCGAGAAGAACCCGACGATGCCGCCGTTCTTGGTCTTGATCGTGCCGTCGGCCTGCTTCTCGCCCTGGTAGGCCTTCGCGATGTTGAAGGCGATGTTGGTGACGAGCGAGGTCTTGCCCATGGCCGGGCGGCCGGCGAGGATGATCAGATCCGAGGATTGCAGGCCGCCCATCTTGGCGTCGAGGTCGGAGAGCCCCGTGGCCAGCCCCGAGAGCTTGCCCTCGCGCTGATACGCCTTGGCCGCCATGTCGACGGCGGCGGTGAGCGCGTCCGAGAACTTCTGGAAGCCGCCGCTGTACTTGCCTGCCTCGGCGAGCTCGTAGAGCCGGCGCTCGGTGTCCTCGATCTGGTCGCGCGGGGCCTGCTCGACCGGGGCCTCGTAGGCGCCGTTGACGAGGTCCTCGCCGATGGTGATCAGCCGGCGGCGGATCGCGAGGTCGTAGATCGTGCGGCCATACTCGCCGGCGTTGATGACGGTGGTGGCGTCGGCCGCCAGCCGCGCGAGGTACTGCATCACCGTCTGGCCGCCGAAATCGGCGTCGCCGAGATAGGTCTTCAGGGTGATCGGGGTCGCGAGCTTGCCCGCCTTGATCAGCGAGGTCGCCACCTGGAAGATCTGCTGGTGGGCGTCCTCCATGAAGTGCTCGGGCAGCAGGAAGTCCGAGACGCGGTAGTAGGCGTCGTTGTTCACCAGCATCGCGCCGAGCAGCGCCTGCTCCGCGTCGATGTTGTGCGGCGCGACGCGGTACTCCGCCTGCACGGCTTCGAGCTTGGCCGCTAGGGCATTGGGCAGGGCCATCGGCGGTCGCTCCGAATCGATGCGGGCCGGGCCGGCGCCGCATCCCAGACATGATCCGACGACCATGGCACCAGTCGGGTTGACCGATGCTTAGCCGCCGGCGTCCGCGTCACCGTGCCCGGAACGCGAGGACGCCCGCCCCTCGGTGCGAGGAACGGGCGCCCATCTTGGAACAAACGAGGAACAGGTCAACCCTTCCGGGCCGCGTTCCCCGCTGTCACCGCCATTCACAGCCCGCCCCTCCCGCGTGGGGAGGGGGCGGGGCGATGCGATCAGCCGCGGTCGTCGGCGCCTTCGCCGGCCTCGGCCAGCGCCATGCCGACCTCCAGGCCGAGGTCGTCGAGGTTGAACGCCTCGCGCTCGGTGACCGACTCGCCGCGGGCCTGACGCTCGGCCTCTTCCGGGCTGCGGGCGACGTTGACGGTCACCTTCACGTCGACCTCGGGGTGGAGCACCACCGGGATCACGTGCAGGCCGAGCGTCTTGATCGGCTGGTTCAGGGTGAACTGGCCGCGCTCGACGGTGAAGCCCTCCTTGGTCACGACCTCGGCGAGGTCGCGGGTCGAGACCGAGCCGTAGAGCACGCCCGACTCGCCCGACTGGCGGATGAGCACGAAGGTCTGGCCGTCGAGCTTCTCGGCGACCGCCTCGGCGTCCTTCTTGCGGTCGAGGTTCTTCGCCTCGAGCTGCGCGCGCTGGGTCTCGAAGTGCTTCTTGTTGCCTTCCGTCGCGCGCAGCGCCTTGCCGCGGGCGAGGAGGAAGTTGCGGGCGAAGCCCGGCTTGACGTTCACGGTCTCGCCCATCTGGCCGAGCTTGGCGACGCGCTCCAGCAGGATCACTTCCATGGTCTTCGTCCTTCTTCAGGTAAGGCCGCCGATAAGGGCTGGCCGGGGTCTCAAGGGGTCGCGCCGTCGGGGCGACGGCGCCGGTTGAGCGCGGTGTCGGCGAGGCCGAACAGGGTGAGCACGATCAGGGCGATGCCCTGCGTGAAGAACAGGATCAGGTAGAGACCGAACAGCATCATGCCGCGCGCCGGCCAGCCGCGGCTGCGGTCGTGGAAGGCGGCGAGCCCCTGCAGCGCGAAGACCGCGCTCACCGAGCCGACCAGGGCCGTGCCGAGCACGCCCGCGTAGCCCGGCGCGAAGGCGAGGATCACGGCGAGGCCGAGCAGCCCGAGCATGGCGCGCGGCATCACGGTCGACGGGATGTCCGGCCACGGCCGCGGCAGGCGGCCCGAGAGCTGGACGATGCGGGCGGAGGCCCAGAGGTAGAAGGTCAGGAGCAGGGCGAGCCCGTTGGCGGCGAAGGCCGGCACGGTGCGCGCCAGCGCATCGACCAGGTCGTCGTGCGCCTCGGATCCCGCAGGCGCGGCATCGGCCGCGTCGCTGGGCTTTTCGGGGGGCGCCGGCTTTTCGCCGACGGGCTTGTCAGCGACGGGCTCGTTCGCGTCCGGGCGGGCGGCATCGGGCTTGGCCGGCGCGCTCGGCAGGCCGCGCATCTGGGCGCGGACGATGGTGCCGGCCAGGCTCTTCAGCTGTCCCTCGAACGCCTCGTGGCTCGGCGCGGACAGGACGGCGATGGCGATGAAGGCCAGCGCCGCGGTCGCGCCGGTACAGCCGAGGAGGCGGCCTGTCGGATACCATTCGAGGCTGCCGTCGGCGTTCGGCCGGCCGAGCAGGGCGAGATAGGCGAGCCACCACGCCGGCACGGCGAGGTAGGCGGCGAATCCGAGGCCGAGATAGGGGGAGACGACGAGGGCGAGCGCGAGGCTGCCCGAAGCCGCCGCCGCGAGCGCGGCGCGGGAATTCCAGCCGAGTCCCACGATGAGGATCGGCAAGGGCGCCAGGAGATAGAGGACGATCGCGAGCGGGGTGGCCTTCAGCAGCATCCCGAACAGGAGTGCCGAGACGAGGCCCGCGCCGATACCGATGCCGAGGTTCTGAACCATGAGATCCGCTGTCCCGCCGCCGCGCAGGAGTGCGGGCGGGGTTAGAGGCGAGGCGCCCCAACGATCGGGCGGCGGAGACCGTCGCCCGAAGGATGGTGGCCGACCCTGGCGGACCAGGGCCGGCAGGTTTCCGAAGAGCCTACTTGATGACGTAGGGGAGCAGGCCGAGGAAGCGCGAGCGCTTGATCGCCTGGGCGAGCTCGCGCTGCTTCTTGGCCGAGACCGCGGTGATGCGGGACGGAACGATCTTGCCGCGCTCCGAGACGTAGCGGGACAGCAGCTTCACGTCCTTGTAGTCGATCTTCGGCGCGTTGGCGCCGGAGAAGGGGCAGGTCTTGCGACGACGGAAGAACGGACGACGGCCACCGCCGCCGGCGGCTCCACCAGCACTTGCACCGAATGCCATGGCTTAGTTCTCCCCGCCGAAGTTGCGCTCGGGCCGGTCGCCGCGGTCGCCACGATCCCCACGGTCGCGGTCGCCGCCGAAGCCGCCGCCACCACCGAAGCCCTCGTCGTCGCGACGACGGCCGCGCTCGCGATCCTTGCGGTCGTCGCGGTCGCGCTTCTGCATCATCGCGGACGGCTCGTGCTCGAGCTCCTCCACGCGGATGGTCATGAAGCGCAGCACGTCTTCCGAAATCTGCATCTGGCGCTCCATCTCAGCCATGGCGGCCGGGGGGGCGTCGATGTTGAGCAGGGTGAAGTGCGCCTTGCGGTTCTTCTTGATCCGGTAGGCGAGGGACTTGACGCCCCACATCTCGATCTTCTCGAAACGTCCGCCGTTCTGTTCGATGACGCCCTTGTAGGTCTCGATCATCGTCTCGACCTGCTGGGACGTCACGTCCTGGCGTGCCAGGAATACGTGCTCGTAGAGAGGCATTACGGGCCCTTCAGCTTGAATGAGGCCCGGACATGCAGATGCACGATGAGTTCCGGGCCGGTTCGGTTCGCGAGATCGCCCGGCGCCAAGCCCTCCGAGCCGTTTCAACGGGCCCGAGCGGTTGATCGAAGGCGGAGACACGGGACGACGGCTCGTTCGATCGTCGCCAGGCGACGCGGAAAAAAGCCTGTGCCGCGAACGGCACCGTCCGTTCAGCCCCCAGCCGGAGCGAACGCGAGTGGTGGCGGATAGTCGGTTTCGGGGAAAATCGCAAGGCTGAATCGGAAGGCTGCATCGCACGGCCGGGCACGTCGGGCCGTCCCGTCGCCTGCGTGCCGGCGATCGAACGCCGCGACGCGCTTCCGGAGGGCGGCGACGATTTCCGTTCCCCGGAAAGCGCAACGGGACCAGGCCCCTGGGCGCGGCTCGCACGCATCGGGAGGTCGGCCGCGCGAAGTTTCTCCGAACCATCCCCGGGCCGCGACGTTCCTCCTCCCACACCGACCACACGAAGGATCCGTCCCATGCGTAAGACACTCATCTCCGCCACGGCGCTCGTGCTCGCACTCTCGGGTGCGGCGTTCGCGCAGTCCGCGACCGGCAACATGAACAATCCCGGCAGCGTGAAGAGCCCGTCCGAGAAGACGATGGAGAAGGGCGGCACGATGCGGGGCGACATGCCGGCCACAACCGGTACCGCTCCGGGCGCCGCCAACGCGATGCCGGCCGGCCGCGAGGACGGCGCCCGCACGGTTCCGGGCAACGCCGGCGCCAACCCGGTCCGCTGAGCACCAACGACGGACGAGCTTTCGGGCTTCGTCGAAGGGAGGCCGGGCCGTCGTGCCCGGCCTTTTCACGTTCGAGGGCCCTTCGCAGGAGGCCGCGACCATCCGACCCGCGGCGCGTCGCCTTCGAAACAGCACGGGTCGGGAGATTTCTCGCGGCGGCGAGGCGCCATGGCGGCCCGATCTGGGCTAAGCACGACGCGATCACCTCGAAGCCACGCGAAAAGATCGGCGCATGTCGGCACATCCTCTCCGCCTCGGCGTGAACATCGACCACGTCGCCACCGTCCGGAACGCCCGCGGCGGCAGCTATCCCAACCCGGTGCGGGCGGCGCTGCTGGCGGTGGAGGCCGGTGCCGACGGGATCACGGCCCACCTGCGCGAGGACCGGCGGCACATCCGCGACGCCGACATGGCCGCGCTCGCCCGGACGCTGACCGTGCCGCTCAACTTCGAGATGGCGGCCACCGACGAGATGGTGGCGCTCGCCCGCACGCTGAAGCCGCATGCCGCCTGCCTCGTCCCCGAGAAGCGCGAGGAGCGCACCACGGAGGGCGGCCTCGACATCGTCGGCGGGCGCGATCACCTCGCGCCTCGCATCCGCGCGCTGGCCGAGGCCGGCATCCGGGTGTCGCTGTTCGTCGAGCCGGACGCCGCGGTGATGGAGGCGGCCCACGCGCTCGGCGCGCCAGTCGTGGAGCTCCATACCGGCAGCTACTGCGAGGCCGCGGTCGCCGGCGATGCGGCCGCGACCGCGCACGAGCTCGCCCGGATCGTCCGTGCCGCCGAGCACGGGCAGGGGCTCGGGCTGGAGATCCATGCCGGCCACGGGCTGACCACCGACAGCGTCGGGCCGATCGCGCGGATCCCGGAGATCCGCGAGCTTAACATCGGCCACGCGCTCATCGCCGACGCGATCTTCGTCGGGCTGCCCCGTGCGATCCGCGACATGCGCGCGGCGATGGAGGCGGCCCGGGCGGGGAGCCGGGGCCGATGATCCTCGGGATCGGCTCCGACCTCTGCGACATCCGCCGGATCGAGCGCTCGCTCGCGCGCTTCGGCGAGCGCTTCACGCACCGGGTGTTCACCGACGGCGAGCGGGCCCGGTGCGACCGCAAGGCGGCCCGCGCGCCGTCCTACGCAAGGCGCTTCGCCGCCAAGGAGGCCTGCGCCAAGGCGCTCGGCACCGGCCTCGCGCACGGGGTGTTCTGGCGCGACATGGAGGTCGTGAACCTGCCCGGCGGGCAGCCGACGCTGCATCTCACCGGCGGGGCCCTGGACCGGCTGGCCGCGATGCTCCCGGCCGGGCACGCGGCGCGGTTGCACGTCACCCTCACCGACGACCCGCCGATGGCACAAGCTTTCGTGATCATCGAGGCCGTGCCGGAGGGCACCGGGCGGGGTTGACGCCACCTCCCGCCGCGTTGCGGGGGAACCCGGCTTGGTCTAGACCGCCGCGACGCAACGGACACGGTGGGGCGCCGCGGGCAGCGCCCGCGCGGGCCGTCGGCCTCGTCCCAGACGGATCGACAAATGGAACGCGCGCGCTTGGATCGGGACGGCAAACACGAGGTCCGGGCGCAACCGGGGACCTGGGCCAGCATCCGCGAGACCCTGAAGGTCGGGATCCAGGCGCTGCTCATCGCGCTGGTGGTGCGCACGCTGCTGTTCCAGCCGTTCAACATCCCCTCGGGATCGCTGATCCCGACGCTGCTGATCGGCGACTACCTGTTCGTGTCGAAATATTCCTACGGCTACTCGAAGTACTCGCTGCCCTTGAGCGAATACCTGCCGACCAAGGCGGAGGGGCGCATCTGGGCCGCCGAGCCGAAGCGCGGCGACATCGCGGTGTTCAAGCTGCCCAAGGACAACGCCACCGACTACATCAAGCGGGTGATCGGCCTGCCCGGCGACAAGATCCAGATGATCGACGGCGTGCTCAACATCAACGGCAAGGCGGTCAAGCGCGAGCGCATCGCCGATTACGAGACCATCGACCCGTACGGCCAGGCGACCAAGGTGCCGCAGTACAACGAGACGCTGCCGAACGGCGTCGTGCACCACACGATCGAGCGCGACGGCGACAACGGGTTCTGGGACAAGACCGAGCTCTACACCGTGCCGCCGGGGCACTTCTTCATGATGGGCGACAACCGCGACAACTCCACCGACTCGCGCGACCTCGCCAACGTCGGCTACGTCCCGTTCGAGAACTTCGTCGGCCGCGCCGAGATGATCTTCTTCTCGATCGACGAGGGCACGCCCGCCTGGCAGATCTGGAACTGGCCGGCCCACGTGCGCTGGGGCCGCCTGTTCTCGACGATCCACTGACCCCCGCCTTGCCCGACGAGGCGCGCCCCTCCGCCCGCGCACGGCGCATCACCCGCCCGAAGCCCGACCTGTCGGTGCTGGAGGCGCGCATCGGCCACAGCTTCGCCGATCCGTCGCTGCTCGCCCGCGCGGTGACGCATGTGAGCAAGGCGGCGGGCCGCGCCGGCAGCTACCAGCGCCTCGAATTCCTCGGCGACCGCGTCCTCGGCCTCGCCATCGCCGATCGGCTCTACGCCGCCTTTCCGCAGGCCGACGAGGGCGACCTCTCGCGCCGGCTGGCGGGGCTGGTCCGGCGCGAGACCTGCGCCGCCGTCGCCACCGCCTGGGACGTCGGCCCGCACCTCGTCCTCGGGCAGGGCGAGGTCCTGGGCGGCGGCCGCCGCAACCAGACCATCCTGGCCGACGTCTGCGAGGCGATCCTCGGCGCGGTCTACATGGATGCCGGCTACGAGGCCGCCCGGGCGCTGATCGAATCCGCCTTCCGCCCGGCCGAGCCGACCGGCGCGCCGCGCGGCCGCGACGCGAAGTCGGCGCTGCAGGAATGGGCGATGGGCCGCGGCCTCGCGATTCCGGCCTACGACGTCGTCGAGCGCTCCGGCCCCGACCACGCGCCGCATTTCCGCATCGCCGCCCGCGTCGAAGGGCTCGAGCCGGGGGTCGGCGAGGGGCCGTCGAAGCGCCTCGCCGAGCAGGACGCCGCCCGCACCGTGCTGGCGCGCGAGGGCATCGGCGACGGCGCCGGCCCGGGCGGAGACGGGGCAGGGCGGAATGCCGGCCAGGGGGCCGGCGAGCGGCCGAGCGAGGACCGGACATGAGCGCGATGCCCCACGACGAACCCGAGGACGGCCCGCGGGACGAATTCGAGGCGGTGCCGGAGCGCGCGCCCCCGAGCCTGCTGCCGGGCACCCCGGCCGATGCCAAGGCCGGCTTCGTCGCGCTGATCGGCGTGCCGAACGCCGGCAAGTCGACGCTCCTGAACAGCCTCGTCGGCACCAAGGTCTCGATCGTCTCGCGCAAGGTCCAGACCACGCGGGCGCTGGTGCGCGGCATCCTGATCGAGGGCTCGGCCCAGGTGGTGCTGGTCGACACCCCCGGCATCTTCCAGCCCAAGCGCCGGCTCGACCGGGCGATGGTCCACTCCGCCTGGAGCGGGGCGGCCGACGCCGACGCGGTCTGCCTGCTGGTCGACGCGCGCAAGGGGATCGACGAGGAGCTGGAGACGATCCTGGCGCGCCTGCCGGACGTGCGCCGCCACAAGATCCTGATCCTCAACAAGATCGACCTGATCCTGCGCGAGAAGCTGCTCGCGCTCGCCGAGGACTTGAACAAGCGCATCCCGTTCGCCGACACCTTCATGATCTCGGCGCTGAACGGCGACGGCATCGCCACGCTCAAGCAGGCGCTCGCCAAGCTGATGCCCTCCGGCCCCTGGCTCTACCCGGAGGACCAGGTCTCGGACGCCCCCATCCGCATGCTCGCCTCCGAGATCACGCGCGAAAAGCTCTACGATCGGCTGCACGAGGAGCTGCCCTACCGCTCCACCGTCGAGACCGACCAGTGGCAGGTGCGCAAGGACGGCTCGGTGCGGATCGAGCAGACCATCTTCGTCGAGCGCGAGAGCCAGCGCTCGATCGTGCTCGGCAAGGACGGCCAGACCATCAAGGCGATCGGCACGGCGGCCCGCCGCGAGATCGCCGAGGTCGCCGAGACCACGGTCCACCTGTTCCTGCACGTGAAAGTGCGCGAGAACTGGGCCGACGACCCGGCCCGCTACCGCGAGATGGGCCTGGAATTCCCGCGCGGCTGATCCGTTTCGGTTTCCGGCTTCTCGAATCGCGCGAAACCGCATGTTGATGCGCCGGGCTCCCCGTGCCGATCCGGCCGCCCCCCGAACCGCTCGCGCGGGGTCGCCCAAGGCGCGGCGTTTCCCCATCCTCCAAGGCCGCTTCGGCGGCCCGGTCCCGAAATTCCCGTCACCCATGCCCGAAACCGCCATCTCCGACGCCGTCTACGGCCTGCCGCCGGCCGAGCTCGCCGAGGTTCCGCCGGATGCCGTCCAGCTCTCGCCCCTCGTTCCCGGGTCCGCCCGGCTGGAGGATTGCGCGGATGCGAGCCTCGCACAGGTTCGGATGCTGGCGCCGCCCGGCACCGTGGAACGCCGCTTCGTGCTGGCGCAGGCGCTGCGGGCGCTGCGGCCCGGCGGCGAGCTCCTGGCGATGGCCCCGAAGGATCGGGGCGGCGCACGGCTGGCGCGCGAGCTGACGGATCTCGGCTGCACCAGCGCCGAGGAGGCCCGTCGCCATCACCGGATCTGCCGCGTCGTCCGGCCCGAGGGCGACCTGCCGCTGGCCGCCGCTCTGGAGGAGGGGGCGCCGCGCCACATCGACAACCTTTCCTTGTGCACGCAGCCCGGCATCTTCTCGTGGGACCGGCTCGATCCCGGCAGCGCGCTTCTGCTCGCGACCCTGCCGGCGCTGAAGGGCGGCGGCGCCGATTTCGGCTGCGGCCTCGGCATCCTGGCGCGCGCGGTGCTGGCCTCGCCCGCCGTCACCGCGCTGACGCTGATCGACATCGACCGCCGCGCCGTCGAGATGGCGCGCCGCAACGTCGGCGACCCGCGCAGCACCATCCGCTGGGCCGACATCCGCGCGGCGGATCCCGGCCTGACGCGCCTCGACTTCGTGGTGACCAACCCGCCGTTCCACGACGGCGGCGCCGAGGACCAGAAGCTCGGGCAGGTCTTCATCCGCCGTGCCGCGGAGGCCTTGCGCCCCGGCGGCAGCCTGTGGCTGACGGCCAACGCGCACCTGCCCTACGAGCGCGTGCTCGCCGAGGCCTTCAAGGCCGTGACGGTGAAGGCGTCCGCCCACGGCTACAAGGTGTTCGAGGCGCGCAAATGAGCGCCAAGGCCCCGACGGCCCGGCTCGACAAGCTGCTGGCCAACCTCGGCTACGGCTCGCGCCGCGAGATCGCCGGCCTGGCGCGGGCCGGACGCATCGTTCTGGACGGCGCGGCCCTCGCCGACGCGGGCGCCCGCATCGCCGTGACGCCGGACCTGCCCGCGCGTCTGGCCGTCGACGGCGCGGGCATCGACCCGCCCCCCGGCCTCGCGCTGATGCTGCACAAGCCGCTCGGCGTCACCTGCTCGCACAAGGAGGCCGGCCCGCTGGTCTACGGGCTCCTGCCCGAGCGCTGGCGCCGCCGCGACCCGGCGCTCTCCACCGTCGGCCGCCTCGACAAGGAGACCTCGGGCCTGCTGCTGCTCACCGACGACGGTGCGCTGCTGCATCGGATCATCGCGCCCAAGGCCAACGTGGCCAAGCGCTACCGCGTGACGCTCGACCGCCCGCTGAAGGGCGACGAGGGCGCGATCCTCGCCGCCGGGACCCTGATGCTGGAGGACGACGACAAGCCGCTCCTGCCGGTGGGCTTCTCCGCCGAGGACGCGACGCATGCCACCGTGACCCTGCACGAGGGCCGCTATCATCAGGTCCGCCGCATGTTCGCGGCGATGGGCAACCACGTCACCGCGCTGCATCGCGACCGGATCGGCGGCCTCGCCCTGCCGGCGGACCTGCCGGCAGGGGCGTATCGGGTGATGGACGCGGCGGACGTGGCGAACGTCTTTTCCGCCGCCTGATCCCGGCCTCGGGTCCGCTGCCTGGGGTTTCCGGCGCCCCGGCGATACCGTTGCCCTGGCGGCCAACCTCTGCTAAGGCCCCGCCCATTCCACACGCGGAGCCGGCCCCATGCCTGAATGGGGCGTTTCCGGTGATCGGCCGATCCGTCGGCCGGTCGCTACCTCCGCGGCGGCATAACCGGAAAGAAAGCGAAAGACTCATGGCCGTCGATTTCACCATGCGCCAGCTCCTCGAGGCCGGCGCCCATTTCGGGCACCAGTCGCACCGCTGGAACCCGAAGATGCAGCCCTACATCTTCGGCACCCGCAACAACATCCACATCATCGACCTCGCCCAGACGGTGCCGGCGCTGCACACCGCGCTGCAGGCGGTGAGCGACACGGTCGCCAAGGGCGGCCGCGTGCTGTTCGTCGGCACCAAGCGCCAGGCGGCCGACACGATCGCCGAGGCCGCCAAGCGTTCGGCCCAGTACTACGTCAACTCCCGCTGGCTCGGCGGCATGCTGACCAACTGGAAGACCATCTCCGGCTCGATCTCGCGCCTGCGCAAGGTCGACGAGACCCTCGACACCGGCGGCCCGGGCCTCACCAAGAAGGAGCGCCTGATGCTGTCCCGTGAGAAGGACAAGCTCGAGAAGGCGCTCGGCGGCATCAAGGACATGGGCGGCGTGCCCGACCTGCTGTTCGTGATCGACACCAACAAGGAGCAGCTCGCGATCAAGGAGGCCCAGCGCCTCGGGATCCCGGTGGCCGCGATCGTCGACACCAACTGCAACCCGGACGGCATCACCTACGTCGTCCCGGCCAACGACGACGCCGGCCGCGCCATCGCGCTCTACTGCGACCTGATCGCCCGCGCCGCCATCGACGGCATCTCGCGCGGCCAGGGCTCGTCGGGCGTCGACCTCGGCGCCTCCGAGGAGCCGATGGCCGAGGAGCTTCCGTCGGACGAGGCCGCCGCCGTCTCGGTGGAGTCGGGGGCCCTCGATCCGGCCGACGTCGCGATGCTCGCCGAGTCGACCGAGCATTTCGAGCTGCTCGCCGCCCCCCGCGGCGCGCCGGACGACCTGTCCAAGCTCCACGGCGCCGGCCCGCAGATCGTGCAGAAGCTCAACGACGCCGGCATCTACCACTACTGGCAGATCGCCGCGATGAGCCCGGAAGACGTCGCCAAGGTCGACGCCGACCTGAAGCTCAACGACCGCTTCGGCCGCGACGGCTGGGTCGCCCAGGCCCGCGGCTTCGTCGAGGCCCAGGCCGCCGCCTGATCGCCCGCCGGGATCGCGGCGGCCCCATCCGGGGCGCCGTGATCCGCACCACCACATTCGGGCCCGGCGTTCACCCCTGGACGTCGGGCTCCTCTCATCTGAGATGACGAAAGGACCGGCCATGGCCAACATCACCGCCGCGATGGTGAAGGAACTCCGCGAGAAGACCGGCGCGGGCATGATGGACTGCAAGGGCGCGCTCAACGAGACGCAGGGCGACCTCGAGGCCGCCGTTGACTGGCTCCGCACCAAGGGCCTCGCCAAGGCCGCCAAGAAGGCCGGCCGCGTCGCCGCCGAGGGCCTCGTCGCCGTGGAGTCCTCGGGACACCACGCCGCCATCGTCGAGGTGAATTCCGAGACCGACTTCGTCGCCCGCAACGACGCCTTCCAGGCCTTCGCCCGCGAAGCCGCCAAGATGGCGCTCGATTCCGACGGCACCCTGGACAGCCTCCAGGCCGCGCACTTCCCCGGCGGCAGCGAGACCGTCTCGGAGAAGCTGCAGAACCTCATCGCCACCATCGGCGAGAACATGAACCTGCGCCGCGTCGCCAAGCTCGACGTGACCAAGGGCGTGATCGCGAGCTACGTCCACGGCCAGATCTCCGAAGGCCTCGGCAAGATCGGCGTGCTGGTCGCGCTCGAGTCGGAGGGCGACGTCGAATACCTGTCGACGCTCGGCCGCCAGATCGCGATGCACGTCGCCGCCACCAACCCCGTGGCGCTCGACGCCTCCGGCGTCGACGCCGCCACGTTGGAGCGCGAGTCGAACATCCTGCGCGAGAAGAACGCCGGCAAGCCCGACCACGTGATGGCGAAGATCGTCGAGAGCGGCCTGAAGAGCTACTACAAGGAGGTCACCCTCCTGGAGCAGCCCTTCGTGCACGACGGCTCGAAGACGATCACCCAGGTGATCAAGGAGGCCGCCGGCAAGGCCGGCGCCCCGGTCGCGCTCACCGGCTTCGTGCGCTACGCGCTCGGCGACGGCATCGAGAAGGAAGAGGGCCCCGACTTCGCCTCCGAAGTCGCCGCCATGTCGCGCTGAGCCAAGTTGCGCTGAGTCATGTCGCGCTGAGCGACATGATAGGTTCTTCCGAGGAGCCTCGGCCGCAAGGCCGGGGCTCCTCGCGTTCCGGCACCCGACGAAGCCGCCGGCGTCTCGCTCAAGCCATGGCTGCGGCGACCATGTCCGGATGCCGGGCGATGACGCGAACGTAGGCGACCGCGAAATCGGGAGGCGTGGTCCGAGCCTGTTCCCAATCGCGCAGGGTTCCGAGCGGGACACGGAACCTGAGGGCGAACGCGGCTTGCGAAAGGCCCAGCGTCGTGCGCGCCATCCGGATCAGCCGGGCCTTCTGCGCCCGATCCAAAGCCGTCGCGGGGACATCGAAATCCCCCGGGTCGCTGGTCTCAGAGGCCAGAATCGTAGGCTCGTCCTTCACCGGCATTGCTTCGCCTCACAGAGATGAACCGTGGCCGCCCGTTTCGCCAAGTGAACACGGCCGCGTGGAGTTTGCCCTCGACCAGACCAATGGGCTTGAAACGTTCCTCGCCGTCCTGCGGCCGGACGGAGGGAATGATCGGGTGGGCCTCGTCCGCCATGATCCTGTCGCCGAACGCGAGCGACAGGCCGTGCCGTTCGCGGTTGATCGCATCCTTGCCGGGATCGAACGGCTCGCTCATCGTACCAATGATACGGAAATCCCGTACCTCCAACAAGGCGACATCCGAGGCCGGCAACCGATTTTTCGCAGCCGCTCCGCGGAGAGCGGTCTCCGAGGCCTCGACGGTCCCGGGCGGCCTGACGTAGAAGCCCCTCGGTTCTGGATCAGGTTCGGCCGTGTCGCCGGACCCTATGAGGTGGACGATGCCGGAGACGACGCCGTTTCGCCGGGTGCTGGTGAAACTCTCGGGCGAGGCGCTGGCCGCCCCCGACGGGTACTGGCTCCATCCGCCGACGCTTGCGGGCCTCGCCGAGGACATCGCCCGCGCCATCGAGGCCGGGATCGAGGTCGCGCTGGTGGTCGGCGGCGGCAACATGATCCGCGGCGCGCGGATCTCGCAGGCCGGGTTCATCGACAGGGCCACCGGCGACTCGCTCGGCATGATGGCCACGGTGATGAACTCGCTCGCGCTCGAGACCGCGCTCAACGCGGCCGGCGTCCCCGCGCGCACGATGTCGGCGGTCTCGATGCCGACGATCTGCGAGACCTACGCGCGCCAGCCGGCCCTGCACCACCTCGACAAGGGCCAGGTGGTCGTGCTCGCCGGCGGCACCGGCAACCCGTTCTTCACCACCGACACCGCCGCCGTGCTGCGCGCGGCCGAGCTCCGCTGCGACGCGGTCCTGAAGGCGACGCAGGTCGACGGCGTCTACTCGGCCGACCCGAAGACCCATCCTGAGGCGACCCGCTACGACCGCATCACCCACGACGAGGCGATCGCCCGCGACCTCAAGATCATGGACACCGCCGCCTTCGCGCTCGCCCGCGAGAGCCGGCTGTCGATCGTGGTCGGCTCGGTGCACCCGCCCTCCTCGATCACTGCGATCCTCACCGGGCATGCGCCCTCGACCCTGGTCGTGCCCTGAGGACGGCGGGCGTCCCCGAGGGGCGTTGCGGTTTGCGGCCTCACGGGATTTCGTTCATTGAGGCGCCGACGCGCTCCGGCCCGGCGGGCCGGCTCGACCGACGAACAGTGAAGACGTTTCGGGAACTCTGAGACAATGGCTACACCGGACTTCGACCTCGCCGACATCAAGCGCCGCATGCAGGGCGCGGTCACGGCGCTCTCCAAGGATCTCGGCTCGCTGCGCACCGGCCGCGCGACGCCGAGCATCCTCGACCCGATCCAGGTCGACGCCTACGGCGCATCGATGCCGATGGCGCAGGTCGCCACCGTGAGCGTGCCCGAGCCGCGCCTGCTGTCGATCTCGGTGTGGGACCGCGGCATGGTCACGGCGGTCGAGAAGGCGATCCGCGAATCCGATCTCGGGCTCAATCCGCAGACGGAAGGCCAGACCATCCGCCTGCGCATCCCCGAGATGAACGAGCAGCGCCGCAAGGAGATGGTCAAGGTCGCGCACAAGTACACCGAGGAGGCCCGCGTCGCGGTCCGCCACGTGCGCCGCGACGGGCTCGACCACCTCAAGAAGCTGCTCAAGGACAGCGCCATCTCCGAGGACGACGAGAAGCGCCAGGCCACGGAAGTGCAGAAGGTCACCGACCAGCACATCGCCGAGGTCGACGGGGTGCTGGCGTCCAAGGAAAAGGAAATCATGCAGGTGTGAGGCGGCCTCGGTCCCGCTCCCGAGGGGAGGGGGCGTGACGGTGCCTGCGCCGACCTGTGAGGAAACGCTAGACCGGGCCGGCTGCCCCGGGGCCGGCGACGTGACGGAGAGGGGACGCGTGGACGGGAAGCACTCTGCGCGCCTTGCATCCGCGCGGACCGACGGTTCGAGGGCGCGGTGATGGCCGCCGACGACAGGGCGGTGGGCGCGCGGAAGAACCCGTTCGCGAACCGCGAGTTCGGCCTGCGCGTGGTCTCCGGGCTCGTGCTGGCGGCGATCGTCGTGGCGGCCCTGGTGCTCGGCGGCTGGGCCTTCGCCGTGATCTGGCTCGCCGCCGGGATCGTCGGCGCCGCCGAATGGATCGGCATGAGCCGGACGACGCCGCGGCGCGCGCTGCTGGCCATCGTCGCCGGCACGCTGATCCTGGCGGCGGCATGCTTCGAGGGCGACGCGCCGACCTACGCGGTGCCGGTGCTCCTGGCGCTCGGCGCTGCGCTCTGCCTGATCGTGGCGGAGGGGGCGGCCGGGCGCCTGCGGGCGCTCGGCGCCCTGTTCGGCGGCGCGGTCGTCGCCCTAGTGCCGGTGGCGCTCCGCGACGCGCCGGCGATCGGCATCCTCGGGCCGGCCTGGATGTTCGCCGTGGTGTGGTCGACCGACGTGGTGGCCTACTTCACCGGCCGGACGCTCGGCGGGCCGAAGCTGATGCCGCGGGTGTCGCCGAAGAAGACGTGGTCCGGCGCGCTCGGCGGGCTCGCGGGCGCGGTGGCCGCCGGTCTCGCGGTCGTCGCGCTCGCCCGGGCGCAGGGCTGGAGCCCGCTCGCCGAGACCGGCCTCGTCTGGGTCGGGCTCGCCAGCGCCGTCGCCTCGGTCCTGAGCCAGGGGGGCGACCTCGTCGAATCGGCCCTGAAGCGCCGCTACGGCGTCAAGGATTCCGGCAAGTCCATTCCCGGCCATGGCGGGGTGATGGACCGGCTCGACGGGTTCTTCGCGGTCGCGTTGCTCGCCGGCCTGTACCTGATTCTGCGCCGCCTCGCGGCCTGACGGAGTTTTTCGCCGTGACCCACACCGTCACCATCCTGGGCGCCACGGGCTCGATCGGCCGCTCGACCACCGACCTCCTCGCCCAGCACCCGGATCGCTTCCGGGTCGGCGCGGTGGTCGGCGGCCGCGATGCGGCGGCCCTGGCCAAGGTCGCGCGCGAGACCGGCGCGCGCTTCGCCGCGCTCGCCGATCCGGCCGCCGGCGCGGCGCTCGCCGAGGCGCTGTCGGGCTCCGGCATCCCGTCCGGGGCGGGTGAGGCGGCGGTGCTCGACGCGGTGGCGCAGGAGGCCGACATCGTCGTCGCGGCGATCAGCGGGGCCGCCGGCCTGAAGCCGACCCACGAGGCGCTCCGCCTCGGGCGGCAGGTCGCGCTCGCCAACAAGGAGAGCCTGGTCTGCGCCGGCGACGCCTTCATGCGCGACGCCAAGCGCTACGGCGCGACCATCCTGCCGATGGATTCCGAGCACGACGCGCTCAGCCAGGCGATGGCCGGCCGGCCGCTGGAAGACGTGCGCACCATGATGATCACCGCCTCCGGCGGCCCGTTCCGGACCTGGACGCGCGAGCGCATCGCCGCCGCCTCGCCGGCGGAGGCCGCCGCCCACCCGACCTGGTTGATGGGGATGAAGATCAACATCGATTCCGCCTCCCTGATGAACAAGGGGCTGGAGCTGATCGAGGCGCACCACCTGTTCGGCATCGAGCCGGGCCGCCTCGACGTGGTGGTGCATCCGCAATCGGTGATCCACGGAATGATCTACTGGCTCGACGGCGCCGTCACCGCCGAGCTGGCGCTGCCCGACATGCGCGTGCCGATCTCGCACTGCCTCGGCCTCGGCGACCGCCTGACCATCGCCCGCGGCCGGTCCCTCGACCTCGTGGCTTTGGGCAGCCTCACCTTCGAGGCCGCCGACGAGGCGCGCTTCCCGTGCCTGCGGATCGCCCGCGCGGCGCTCGCCGAGGGCGGCGCGGCGCCGACGGTGATGAACGCGGCCAACGAGATCGCGGTGGCGGCCTTCATCGCCGGCACGATCCCGTTCTACGGCATCGCCGACCTCGTCGAGCGCGCGATCGCGCATTTCGCGGGGATCCACCGCACCGCCCCCGACGGCGTCGAGGAGGCCCTGGCGATCGACGCCGAGGTGCGGGCCTGGAGCACGGCCGCTTTGCCGCGGATGCGCGCGGCCGGCTGAGCGCGACGGATTTTCCGATCCGCACCGCGCCTTCCCTCCCCCCTTTGAGCGGGGGAGGGAAGGGTGCTCCGAGTCGAGGCCTGGCCGCATCCGCACGTCGTCGGGAGCGAAGGGCGTGCCTCAGCGCCCCGGGCCGTAGCCCGCGAAGAACACCCGCACGGCCTCGCGGATGCGATAGTCGATCTCCTCCCGCGTCACCGGATCGCCGGCGTGGAAGAGCAGGCGCGTCAGCAGGCCGGCCTGACAGAGATGCAGGAAGTGCTTGGCGGCGAGGTTCGTGTCCGCCGCGTTCAGGCGCCCGGCCGCCACCTGCGCGTCGAGGTAGGCGGTGAGCCGCGTCACGCCCATCGCCGGGCCGGCCTCGAAGAAGGCCTGCCCGAAGCGCGGGAACTTCTCGCAGGCGCCGATCACCATGCGGATCACCGCCACGTGCTCGGGCCGCACCATCTCGATGAGGTAGGTGGTGCCGAGCCGCGTCAGCACCGCGGCGACGTCGGGGTCGTCGGCATCCAGCAGGAACAGGGCCTCGGCCAAGCCCCGCTTCTCCTCCAGGGTCAGCGCCTCGAACAGCGCCTCCTTGCTGTCGAAGTAGACGTAGAGCGTGCCCTTCGAGACGCCGGCCGTGCGAGCGATCTCGCCCATGCTCGCGCCGTCGAAGCCCGCGCCCATGAAGACCTGGCGCGCGCCGTCGAGGATCTGGCGGCGCTTGTCGCTCTCGGGCGTGACGGCGTCTCGTTCCAGCGTCGCGGAGGTCGCGGGCATCTTGGCGATCCTGATTGACCGAACCGTTCGGTCAATGATATCTACTGCGTCGGAACGGCGGACGTCAATCGTCCTCGTCGATGACCGAACCGTTCGGTCAGCAGGTTTCAAGCTGGGATTTCGGGCATGTCGTTGCGCGAGGATGGCGACCGGATCGATACGGCCGAGGCGGCCGACGCCGTGCGGGACGAGCGCGCCGAGGCGCCGCGCGCCACGCCGAAGGCGGCCGCAGCCTCGCCCCACGTCCCGGCTCCCGCCGAGGCCCCGGTGGTCAGGAAGCGCTCGCGCAAGACGCTCGTCCTGGCCGGCCTGCTCTGCGCGGCGTTGGCCGGGGGCGGCTACCAGGGCTGGCAGTACTGGACCGTGGGGCGGTTCTTCGTCTCGACCGACGACGCCTACGTGCAGGCGGACATCTCGGTGCTCGCCGCCAAGATCTCCGGCTACCTCGAAGCCGTCCCGGTGGTGAACGGGCAGTCGGTCAAGAAGGGCGACGTGATCGCCCGGCTCGACGACGGCGACTACCGGCTCGCGCAGCAGGCGGCGCAGGACAAGCTCGCGACCCAGGAAAGCACCATCGTGCGGATCGGCCGGCAGGCCGAGGCGGCGCAGGCGCAGGTCGCGCAGATGGCCGCCCAGATCGACGCGACCAAGGCCGACGCGGTGCGGGCGCTCGCCGACTATAACCGCGCGACCCAGATGCAGGCCGACTACGTCGCGAAATCCCGCCTCGACCAGGCCAAGGCCGACCGCGACCGCACCGATGCCGCGGTCAAGGGGGCCGAGGCCGGTCTGATCGCGGCCAAGGCCAACGTCGAGGTTCTGCACGCCCAGCAGCGCGAGGCCGAGAGCCTCGCGGCCGAGCTGCGCACCGCCGTCGACCGCGCCAAGCGCGACGTCGCCTTCTCGACGATCCGGGCGCCGTTCGACGGGGTCGTCGGCAACAAGGCGGTGGAGGCCGGCGCCTACGTCGCGCCGGGCTCGCGCGTCGCCGCCCTGGTGCCGCTCAAGAGCGTCCGCATCGATGCGAACTTCAAGGAGACCCAGCTCGTGCGCGTCCGCCCCGGGCAGCACGTGCGCATCGAGGTCGACGCCTATCCCGACCGCGAGATCGCGGGCGAGGTCGAGTCGCTCTCGCCCGCCTCGGGCTCGGTGTTCAGCCTGCTGCCGCCCGACAACGCGACCGGCAACTTCACCAAGATCGTCCAGCGCCTGCCGGTGCGGGTGAAGGTACCGGCCGACGTCGCCGCCGAGGGCCTGCTCCGGCCCGGCCTGTCGGTGACGGTCCGCATCGACACCCGCGACGGCGCCGACGCGCCGCTCCTGCGGACCGCGCATAAGCAGGACTGACCGCCATGGCCGCGACCGCCGCCGCCGGCCCCGGCCGAGCCCCCATCCCCGCGGCGTCGCCCTCCGCGACGGCCGAGCCGCCGCTCGACCGCCGCCGGATGGTGGCGTTCCTGTGCATGGTGTTCGGGATGTTCATGGCGATCCTGGACATCCAGATCGTCTCGGCCTCGCTCAACGAGATCCAGGCCGGCCTGTCGGCGTCGGGCGACGAGATCCCCTGGGTCCAGACCAGCTACCTGATCGCCGAGGTGATCTCGATCCCGCTCTCGGGCACCCTCTCGCGGGTGTTCTCGACCCGGTGGATGTTCGTGATCTCGGCCGGCGGCTTCACGCTGATGAGCGTGATGTGCGCCACCGCCTCCTCGATCGACGAGATGATCGTCTGGCGCGCGCTGCAGGGCTTCATCGGCGGCGGCATGATCCCGACGGTGTTCGCCTCGGCCTTCACCATCTTCCCGCCGTCCAAGCGCTCGATCGTCTCGCCGATGATTGGCCTCGTGGCGACGCTGGCGCCGACCATCGGCCCGACGGTCGGCGGCTACCTGACGGACCTCGGCTCCTGGCACTGGCTGTTCCTGATCAACGTGGTGCCCGGCATCGCCGTCACGGTCTCGACCTTCTTCCTCGTCGACTTCGACGAGCCGAACCTCGACCTGTTCAACAGCTTCGATTGGTACGGGCTCGCCGGCATGGCCGGCTTCCTCGGCTGCCTCGAATACGTGCTCGAGGAGGGGCCGAACCACGATTGGCTGCAGGACGACGCGGTGGCGATCTGCAGCGTCATCGGCGTGGTCTCGGCGGTCGGCTTCTTCTGGCGGGTCTTCACCGCGAAGCAGCCGATCGTGGACCTGCGCGCCTTCGCCGACCGCAACTTCGCCGCCGGCTGCGCGGCGAGCTTCGTCCTCGGCATCGGCCTCTACGGGCTGACCTACCTCTACCCGGTCTACCTCGCGCGGATCCGCGGCTACTCGGCGCTGCAGATCGGCGAGACGATGTTCGTCTCGGGCCTGTGCATGTTCGCCACCGCGCCGATCGCCGGGCGGTTCTCCGGCAAGGTCGACCCGCGCATCCTGATGGCGATCGGGTTCTCGGGCTTCGCCGCCGGGACCTGGATCGTCACCGGGCTGACCAAGGATTGGGACTTCTGGGAGCTGCTGTGGCCGCAGGTCCTGCGCGGCTGCTCGCTGATGCTGTGCATGATCCCGATCAACAACATCGCGCTCGGCACCCTGCCGCCGGCCCGGATCAAGAACGCGTCCGGCCTCTACAACCTCACGCGGAACCTCGGCGGCGCGGTCGGGCTCGCGCTGATCAACACCCTGCTCAACGACCGCTGGGACCTGCACCTCGAGCGCCTGCACGAGCGCTTCACCTGGGCCAATGGCGTGGCCCTGGAGCGCCTCGACGCGATGCGCCGCCAGTTCGAGGCGACCGGCGGCGACGCCGAGAAGATGGCCCTGAAGGCGCTGACCAACACCGTGCGGATGCAGGGGCTGGTGATGAGCTTCGAGGACGTGTTCCTCGTGCTCACCGGCCTGTTCCTGCTGATGGCGCTGGCCACGCCCCTGATCCGCAGGCCCGCGGCGGCGGCGGCCGGGGGAGGCGGGCACTGACGGGCAGGCGAGGCGGGGGGGCGGGGGGATAGCGGGGAAAAGGCGGGTTCGCGCCGCGCCCGCATCGCCGCCGCCGCGCGCTCGTGCCACGCTGGCGTTTCGTCGGCGCAGGTTTGCGTTGGATCACCACCGCCCCGATCTGCTAGAGCGGAGTGCAAGGCCCGATCGCGGCCCAAGGATCGACGCATGGATTTCCTGACCGCGATGGGCGGCACGGCCACCGGCTTCTTCGGTGCGGTGATCCCGTTCCTGTTCGTGCTGACCGTCGTGGTCTTCGTCCACGAGATGGGGCACTTCCTCGTCGGACGCTGGTGCGGCGTCGGCGTCCACGCGTTCTCGATCGGCTTCGGGCCGGAGCTCGTCGGCTTCAACGACCGCCACGGCACCCGCTGGAAGCTCTGCGCGATCCCGCTCGGCGGGTACGTCAAGTTCCACGGCGACGCCAACGGCGCCAGCATTCCGGATGCCGACACCATCGCGCGGATGACGCCGCAGGAGCGGGCGATCAGCTTCCCGACCCAGCCGGTGGCCAAGCGCGCGGCGATCGTCGTCGCCGGCCCGGTGGCGAACTTCATCCTCGCGATCCTGCTGTTCGCCGGCGCGATCTGGCTCGGCGGCCGTCTCGAGCTGCCGGCCCGGGTCTCGGCGATCGATCCCAGCAGCGCGGCGGCGCAGGCCGGCTTCCAGACCGGCGACCTCGTGAAGAGCATCGACGGCGAGCCGATCCCCGATTTCAACACGATGTACCGCATCGTCACAGGCAGCGCCGGAACGCCGCTGAACTTCGTCGTCGAGCGGGCCGGGGCCGACGTGCCGATCGTCGCGACGCCGTCGGTTTACGAGGAGAGCACCAAGTTCGGCCGCCACCGCATCGGGCGCCTCGGCATCCGCTCGCCGGCCGCCTCCGAGGCGAAGCTGGTCACCTACGGCCCGGTCGCCTCCCTCGGCCTCGGCGTGCACGAGACGGTGTTCGTGGTCGAGCGCACCTTCTCCTACCTCGGCAAGCTGGTGACCGGCCGCGAATCCGCCGACCAGCTCTCCGGGCCGATCGGCATCGCCCGCGTCTCCGGCGAGGTCGCCAAGGTCGGCGGCATCGGTGCGCTGATCGGGCTGATCGCGCTGCTCTCGGTCTCGATCGGTCTGCTCAATCTGTTCCCGGTGCCGCTGCTCGATGGCGGCCACCTGCTGTTCTACGCCTTCGAGGTGGTGCGCGGCCGCCCCTTGAGCGAGCGCGCCCAGGAGATCGGCTTCCGCGTCGGGCTCGCCCTCGTGCTGGTGCTGATGATCTTCGCGGCCTGGAACGACATCCTGAACCTCGGCGCCTCCTGGCGCGCGACCTGAGCGCGGCACCGCGCTCGGTCCCCGCGCGCCGCCCACGAGGCGGTCGCCGCAATCCCGCCGCGATTGCGCGCGCGGCGGCCTTCGGCGGCGCCTGACCGGCCCCCGGCGAGTCCCCTGACGGGAGGCCGTGGAAGGGTTACGAAGACGTTTCCCAGATCCGGCACGGCTCGGGATTTCCGTGTCGGGGCAGGGATTTACCGTTCGTTTACCCTGCGACGAAATGGATGGGAACTTTGCGGGAGCGTTAAGTGGCCTGAAGGCCACGGCCCCCAAAATCCCGGTCATAGGACCCCCCGCGCCGTTTGCTTGGCAGGGGAATCCCGCTAAGAGCTACGCTTGGACCAGGTATTACGGGACGGCCGGTCAACGGTCGCTCGTGGCGGGTGCGAACCCGATCCGATGATAAGACAGACGGGCGAATAGATGATGTCGATGACGGGGAAGCACCGGCGCAAGTCGGTGAAGCGGACCATCGTCCTAGCCGCCGCGGCGGGCATTGCGCTGACCGGGGTCGCGCAGGCCCAGCAGATCGTCGTTCAGGGCAACCGCCGCGTCGATGCCGACACCATCCGTTCCTACGTCACCGGCACCGCATCGGGCTCCGCCGAGGAAGCCCGCCGCAACCTGCTCGCCAGCGGCATGTTCGCGGACGTGAAGGTCGCCGCCAGCGGCGGCCGCACCGTCGTGACGGTCCGCGAGAACAACCTGATCAACCGGGTCGTGTTCGAGGGCAACAAGAAGATCGAGAAGGCCACGCTCGAAGGGCAGGTCGAGGCCAAGGCCCGCGGCGCCTTCAACGAGGCCGTGATCAAGTCCGACATGGCGCGGATCAAGGAAGTCTACCGCCGCGCCGGCCGCGGGACCGCCAAGGTCACCTACCGCACCGTCGACCTGCCCAACGGCTCGATCGACGTGATCTACCAGATCGACGAGGGCGATAAGACCGGCATCGTGTCGATCACCTTCGTCGGCAACAACGCCGTGAGCGAGCGGACGCTGAAGGGGCTGGTCTCCTCGTCCGAGATGAACTTCCTGTCGTTCATCAAGACCTCCGACGTCTACGATCCCGATCGCATCGCCAACGATCTCGACCTCGTCCGCCGCTACTACCTGCGCAAGGGCTACGCCGACTTCCGCATCGTCAACGCCGACGCCCGCTACGTCGAGGGCCCGGACGCCAACGGCTGGGTGATCACGGTCACGGTCGAGGAGGGCGAGCAGTACACGGTCGGCGCCGTGGCGGTGGATTCCCGCCTGCCGGGCCTCGACACGAAGAACCTCGACGGCGAGATCCGCACCACGGTCGGCGACGTCTACAACGCCGAGGACGTCGAGAAGACCCTGTCAGGCCTGACCAACGACGTCGCCCGGGCCGGCTATCCCTTCGCCCAGGTCCGCCCGACCGGCCAGCGCGACCGCGCGACCCACCAGGTCTCCCTCGGCTTCGTCGTCGAGGACGGCCCGCGCGTCTACGTCGAGCGCATCAACATCCGCGGCAACACCCGCACCCGCGACTACGTCATCCGCCGCGAGCTCGATATCGCCGAGGGCGACGCCTACAACCGCGTGCTGACCGACCGCGCCGAGCGCCGCCTGAACGGCCTCGGCTTCTTCAAGAAGGTCCGCTTCTCGAACGAGCCCGGCTCCTCGCCCGACCGCGTCGTGATCAACATCGACGTCGAGGATCAGCCCACGGGCTCGTTCTCGGTGGCGGGCGGCTACTCCACCCAGGACGGCATCATCGGCGAGGTCTCGGTCTCCGAGTCGAACTTCCTCGGTCGCGGCCAGTACGTCCGCGTCGCCGGTACCGGCGGCCAGTACTCGCGCGGCGTCGACTTCTCGTTCACCGAGCCGTACTTCCTCGGCTACCGCCTCGCGGCCGGCTTCGACGCGTTCTACAAGTACAGCGACCTGACCCGGTACTCGCGCTACGAGACCACCGTCTACGGCGGCCAGCTCCGTATCGGCCTGCCGGTGACCGAAGCCTTCGGCGTGACCCTGCGCTACTCGCTCTACAACACCGAGCTGAAGGTCCCGAACTCGATCAAGCAGCCCTACAACGACTGCTCGAACCCGATCCCGGGCATCACCAGCGTCTACCCGAACGGCGCGCAGCTCAACGGCCGCGACGTCAGCGGGCTGGCCCAGTACCCGGCCTGTGCCTACAACGGCGAGGCCTCGATCGCGATCAAGGGCTCCCAGGGCAACACGCTCACCTCGCTCGCCGGCCTGACGCTCGCCTACTCGACGCTGGACGTCATCGGCGCGCCCCGCAACGGCCTCTACGCCGAGCTGAAGCCCGACGTCGCGGGCCTCGGCGGCGACTCGAAGTTCTTCCGCGTCACCGGCGACGCCCGGTACTACAAGGAACTCTACGAGGACGTCGTCGGCTTCGTCCGCCTCCAGGGCGGTCACATCGAGGCGCTGGACAGCAACCCGCTGCGCATCACCGACCAGTTCTTCCTCGGGCCGTCGCTGGTCCGCGGCTTCGCCCCCAACGGCATCGGCCCGCGCGACGTCGGCACCACCGACGCCCGCTCCAACGCCATCGGCGGCTCGACCTACGTCGGCGGCACCCTCGAGATCCAGTTCCCGCTCCCCTACGTGCCGCGCGATCTCGGCCTGAAGGGCGCGGTCTTCGCCGACGCCGGCACGCTGTTCGGCTATCACGGCCGCACCACGTTCGACGTGAACGGCGACAACTTCATCAACGGCACCGCGCCCGGCGGCGCGTGCAACTTCAACGCCTTCAACATCGGCGTCGAGCCGGAATGCGTGAACGTCCGCGACAAGGCCGTCATCCGCTCGTCGGTCGGCGCCTCGATCCTGTGGAACTCGCCGCTCGGCCCGATCCGCTTCGACTACGCCTACGCCCTGAGCAAGGACGAGGGTCTGAAGGTGTTCGTCCCGACGCTCGGCAAGTACGGCCACATCGGCGCGGACCAGACGCAGGCGTTCCGCTTCTCCGGCGGCTCGCGGTTCTGATCCGAGAAAAAAGGTCGCGCGCCGCCTCGGGTTTCCCGGGGCGGCGCGTTGTCGTGCATGCCTGATCCCGTCTTCTTCATCCCGCAGCCCGGTCTCACCCTCGGCCTCGTCGCCGAGGCGGCTGGCCTGCCCGTGCCCGAGGGCTTCGATCCGGCGCACCGGATCGACGGCGCCGCGCCGCTCGAGACCGCGGGGCCGCGCGACCTCGCCTACATGGACAACGCCCGCTACGGCGACGCGCTCGCCGCGACCCGGGCCGGCATCTGCCTCGTCGCCCCGCGCTTTTCCGCGCGCGTGCCCGCCGGCACCGCGAGCCTCGTCCTGCGCGATCCCTACCGCGTCTACGCGGTGCTGCTCGGCCGGCTGCACCCGGATGCGCTTCGCCCGGGCTCGCAGTTCGGCGCCCGCGGCATCGCGCCCGGCGCCCACGTCCACCCCGATGCGCGCCTCGAGGACGGCGTCACGGTCGATCCCGGCGCCGTCGTCGGCCCCGGCGCCGAGATCGGCGCGGGCACGGTGATCGGCCCCGGCGCCGGCATCGGACCCAACGTGCGGATCGGGCGGGACTGCGCGATCGGCGCCGGCGCCACCCTGAGCCATGCGCTCGTCGGCAACCGCGTCATCGTCCATCCCGGCGCCCGGATCGGCCAGGACGGGTTCGGCTTCCACATGGGGGCGACCCACCTCAAGGTGCCGCAGGTCGGCCGCGTCATCGTGCAGGACGACGTCGAGATCGGCGCCAACACCACGGTGGACCGCGGCGCCTCGCGCGACACGGTGATCGGCGAGGGCACCAAGATCGACAACCTCGTGCAGATCGCCCACAACGTGGTGATCGGCCGCCACTGCGTGATCGTCTCGGGCGTCGGCATCTCCGGCTCGACGACGCTCGAGGACTACGTCGTGCTCGGCGGGCAGGTCGGCGTCGTCGGCCATCTGCGCATCGGCCGCGGCTCGCAGATCGCCGGCTCCTCCAACGTCAACCGGGACGTGCCGCCCGGCAGCCGCTGGGGCGGCACGCCGGCCAAGCCGGTCCGCGCCTGGTTCCGCGAGCTGACGACGCTCGCCCGCTTGGCCGAGCGCTCGGGCCGGGACGAGCCGGCGGACAAAGGCTGATCGAAAGGGCCGATCGATCCGGCCCGTGCGCCCGCCGCGCTTGCGTCGGGGCGCCGTTTGGGTCGAAAGGACGGGGATCGGTGACGACGGGCGTGCGCGGATGCGCGGCGTCGAGGCGAGGATCGAAGAGATCGATGAGTCAGACGGCGCGTGAACTCGGCTCGGCCGACATCCAGAAGGTGCTGGAGCTGCTGCCGCACCGCTACCCGTTCCTGATGATCGACCGGATCATCGAGATCGACGGCGACGAGAGCTGCATCGGGATCAAGAACGTCACCGTCAACGAGCCGCAATTCACCGGGCATTTCCCGAACATGCCGGTGTTTCCCGGCGTGCTGCTGATCGAGGGCATGGCCCAGACGGCGGGCGCGATCTGCTGCCGGCACATCATGCAGAGCAACGTGCAGACCAAGCAGGTGTTCTTCATGACGATCGACAAGTGCAAGTTCCGCAAGCCGGTGGTGCCGGGCGATCAGGTCCGCTTCCACATGACGAAGACCAACCACCGCAAGACGATGTGGTGGTTCCGCGGAGAGGCGCGCGTCGACGGCGCCCTCGTGGCGGAGGCCGAGATCGGGGCCATGCTGGTGACGGCGTGAGCGCGCCCGCGATCCATCCGAGCGCGATCGTCGAGGCCGGCGCCGAGATCGGCGACGGCTGCCGCATCGGCCCGTTCTGCCATGTCGGCCCGCAGGTGGTGCTCGGCGTCGATTGCGAGCTCGTCAGCCACGCGGTCGTCGCGGGCGACACCCGCATCGGTGCCCGCACCCGGATCTATCCCTTCGCCTCGATCGGCCACCCGCCGCAGGACCTGAAATACAAGGGCGAGCCCTCGACGCTGCGGATCGGCGCCGACTGCCTGATCCGCGAGGGCGTCACCATGAACCCCGGCACCGCGGGCGGCGGCCTGGAGACGGTGGTCGGCGACAAGTGCGCCTTCCTCGCCAACGCCCATGTCGGGCATGATTGCCACGTCGGCAGCGGGGTGATCTTCTCCAACAACGTCATGCTGGCCGGCCATTGCAGCGTCGGCGACTACGCCATTCTCGGCGGCGGCGCGGCGGTGATCCAGTTCGCCCGCGTCGGCGCGCACGCCTTCGTCGGCGGCCTGTCGGGGCTGGAGAACGACTGCATCCCCTACGGCATGGTGCTCGGCAACCGCGCCTACCTCGCCGGCCTCAACATCGTCGGCCTGCAGCGTCGGGGCTTCGCGCGCGAGGACATCCATGCGCTGCGCCGCGCCTACCGCCTGCTCTTCGCCCCCGAGGGGACGCTGATGGAGCGGGTCGAGGACGTGGCCTCGGAATTCGAGAGCCACCCGGCGGTGCGCGAGATCCTCGATTTCATCCGCGCCGGCGGCAAGCGCTCGATCTGCACGCCGCGCGAGACGGCGGCTTCCGGCGGCGGCGCCTGAGGCCGCCGATGTCGGCTCCTCGGCCCGCACGGCCGGACGCGAGGCTGGTGCTGGTCGCGGGCGCCGGGCGCCTGCCCGAGCAGGTCGCCCACTCCCTCGACCGTGCCGGCCGCGCCTTCAAGGTGCTGGCGCTGCGCGGGTTCACCGACCGCCCCTTGCGCGCGCGGGCCGACGCCACCGTCGACCTCCTCGACATCGGCGAGACCCTGCGCATCCTCGCTGGCTGGGGGCCGGCGACCATCGTGCCGGCCGGCGGCGTCGCCCGGCCGAGCCCGGCCGCGATCCTCAACGCTGCTGCCGCGTTCCGCAACCGGGTCGCCCTGCGCAATCTCGCCGATGGCGGCGACGACCGGCTGCTCCGCGGTGCCCTCGCGCTGCTCGAGGAGAACGGCCACACCGTGTGCGGCGTCCACGAGGTCGCCCCGGACCTGCTCAGCCCCGCCGGCCCGATCGGCCGCCACGCGCCGGACGCGGCCGGCGCGGCCTCGATCGCCACCGGCCGCGCGCTGCTGGCCGCGCTCTCGGCCTTCGATGTCGGCCAGGCGGTGGTGGTCGCGGCCGACCGCGTGCTCGCCGTCGAGGGCCCCGAGGGCACCGACCGCATGCTCGCCCGCGCCCGCACCGTCGGGCGCAAGCCGTGGGACCTCAGGCTCTGGGGCCGCGAGCGGGCGCTGCCCGCGACCGTGCTGGTGAAGTGCGCCAAGGACGACCAGGATCTCCGCATCGACCTGCCGGCGATCGGCCCGCGGACGGTCCGCAACGCGTCGGCCGCCGGCTGCGTCGGGCTCGCGGTCGAGGCCGGGCGCACGCTGCTGATCGACCGGGCGGAGACGATCGCCGAGGCCGACCGGCTCGGCCTCTTCCTGATCGGCATGGGGGTCGGCGCATGAAGATCTGGCTCGTCGCGGGCGAGGATTCCGGCGACCAGCTCGGCGCCAAGCTGATGGCGTCGCTGCGCGAGGCCGCGGGCCGCCCGGTGACCTTCGGCGGCGTCGGCGGGGAGGCGATGACGGCGCGCGGCCTGACCTCGCTCTTCCCCCTCGATGACGTGGCGGTGATGGGCTACCTGCCGGTGCTGGCGCGGCTGCGCACGCTCCTGCGCCGCATCCGCCAGACGGTGGACGACGTGGTCGCCAACCGCCCGGACGTGCTCGTGATCATCGACAGCCCCGGCTTCACCCACGCGGTCGCCTCGCGGGTGCGCAAGCGTGCGCCCGAGATCCCGATCGTCGACTACGTCTCGCCGAGCGTGTGGGCGTGGCGGCCGTGGCGGGCGGCCTCGATGCGGGGCTTCGTCGACCACGTGCTCGCGCTGCTGCCGTTCGAGCCGGAGGCGCACCTGCGGCTCAACGGGCCGCCCTGCACCTATGTCGGGCATCCGCTGATCGAGCGGTTCTCCGAGCTGCGGCCGGACGCCGCCGACGCGGCGTCGCGGGAGGCCGTGCCGTGGCGCGTGGTGGTGCTGCCGGGCTCGCGCCGGTCCGAGATCGAGCGGCTGATGCCGGTCTTCGGCCGCACCCTGGCGCGCATGGCGCGGGACGTCGGGCCGATCGAGGCGGTGCTGCCGGCGGTCACCCGTCACCGCGCCTTGATCGAGCGCATGGCCAAGGCCTGGAGCGCCCCCGTGCGCATCGTCGCGGGCGAGGCCGAGAAGTACGCCGCCTTCCGCCAGGCGCGGGCCGCGCTCGCCGCCTCCGGCACCGTGACGCTGGAGCTGGCGCTCGCCGGCGTGCCGATGGTGGTGGCCTACAAGGTCTCGCGGGTCGAGGAGGCGGTGGCCCGGCGCCTGATCCAGGTGCCGACGATCGTGCTGCCGAACCTGATCCTCGGCGAGAACGCGATGCCGGAATTCGTGCAGGCCGAGTGCACCGAGGACCGCCTCGCCACGGCGCTCGCCCCCCTGGTCACCGGCGGCGCCGCGCGGGACCGCCAGCTCGCGGCCCTGCAGCGCATCGACGGCCTGATGCGGCTGCCGGGCGACGAGGCCCCGAGCCGCAGCGCGGCGCGGGTGGTGCTGGCTGCGATCAGAACCTGAGGCTTCGGATCGTCGGGCTGCCGTCATTCCGGGGCGCCGCAAGGCGAGGCCGGAATCCAGAACCGCCGGCGATGCCTGCCGAAGGGCGGCCTGCGGTTCAGGATCCCGGGCTCTGCCTCGCAGCCCCGGAATGACGGGCGCGGGTTTTTGGCGACCGAGAGGCCCATCGCGCCGCCGGCAGATCCATCATCGGCTGACGGCGCTCGGAAGGCGCCTCAGCCGCGGTCGTTGATGCCGACGTAGTCGCGCTTGGTCGGGCCGACGTAGAGCTGGCGCGGGCGACCGATCTTCTGCGAGGGGTCCTCGATCATCTCGGCCCACTGCGCGATCCAGCCGACGGTGCGTGCCACCGCGAACAGCACCGTGAACATGTCGGTCGGGAAGCCCATCGCCTTGAGGGTGATGCCCGAGTAGAAATCGATGTTCGGGTAGAGCTTCTTCTCGATGAAGTACTCGTCCTTGAGCGCGATCTCCTCGAGCTTCATCGCGACCTCGAGCAGCGGGTCGTCGTGCTTGCCGAGCTCCTTCAGCACCTCGTGGGTGGTCTTCTGCATGATCCGCGCGCGCGGATCGTAGTTCTTGTAGACCCGGTGGCCGAAGCCCATCAGGCGGAAGGGATCGTTCTTGTCCTTGGCCTTGGCGACGTACTGGTCGACGCGGTCCGGCGTGCCGATCTCCATCAGCATCTTCAGCGCCGCCTCGTTGGCGCCGCCATGCGCCGGCCCCCACAGGCAGGCGACGCCGGCCGCGATGCAGGCGAACGGGTTCGCGCCGGAGGAGCCGGCGAGCCGCACCGTCGAGGTCGAGGCGTTCTGCTCGTGGTCGGCGTGCAGGATGAAGATCTTGTCCAGCGCTTTGGCGAAGATCGGGTTGATCTGGTACTCCTCGCACGGGACGGCATAGCACATCCGCAGAAAGTTCGAGGTGTAGTCGAGGTCGTTCTTCGGGTACACGAACGGCTGGCCGATCGAGTACTTGTAGGCCATCGCCGCCAGCGTCGGCATCTTGGCGATCATGCGCATCGACGCGATCATGCGCTGGCTCTCGTCCGTGATGTCGGTCGAGTCGTGGTAGAAGGCCGAGAGCGCGCCGACGGAGGCCACCATCACCGCCATCGGGTGGGCGTCGCGGCGGAAGCCGGTGAAGAACCGGTTCATCTGGTCGTGCACCATGGTGTGGCGCGTGACGCGGTAGTCGAAGTCGGCCTTCTGGCCCGGCGTCGGCAGCTCGCCGAACAGCATCAGGTAGCAGGTCTCGAGGAAGTCGCCCTGCTCGGCGAGCTGCTCGATCGGGTAGCCGCGATAGAGCAGAACGCCCTCGTCGCCGTCGATGTAGGTGATCTTCGATTCGCACGAGGCGGTCGAGGTGAAGCCCGGATCGAAGGTGAAGGCGCCGGTCTGGGCGTAGAGCTTGCCGATGTCGACGACGTCGGGGCCGATCGTGCCGCTCTTGACGGGCAGAGAGATCTGCTTGCCGTCCACGGTGATGGTGCTGGCTGCGCTCATGGAACGTGGACCCTTTCCTGGCAACGAATCGAAGCCGGCCCAGGCTGCGCTCCGCGCCGCCCGGGACCCGAAGTCACCGGCATTTTGCTGCAGGTGCTCACAAGCCCATCGGGTTAGCGGATCGGCCGAGCGCCAGCAACGGGGCGGATGACAACCACGTCGAGACGCCAAGCGAAAACCGGGCCGCGCGTGCGCTGCGGCGGCGGTCTCAACCCTTCGTGATGCCGTCGCCGAGACGGGCGAGGCTCTCCGCGCGTCCCAGCACCGCCATCACGTCGAACAGCGGCGGCGAGGTCGTGCGCCCGGTCAGCGCCGCGCGCAGCGGCTGGGCGACCTGCCCGAGCTTCAGACCGGCGGTCTCCGCGAAGTGCCGCACGGCCGCTTCCGTCGCGGCGGCGTTCCAGTCGGGCAGGGCTTCCAGCGCCGGCAGGATCGCGGCGAGCCGCCCGCGCGCCTCGTCGGTGAGGAGGGCGGAAGCCTTCTCGTCCGGCACCAGCGGCCGCGCGGCGGTGAGGTAGTAGGCGCTGTCGAGCAGCTCGATCAGGGTCTTGGCCCGCTCCTTCAGCCCCGGCATCGCCGCGACGAGCTTTTCGCGAAGGGCCGGCGCGAGCGGTGCCGAGAGGCCGCGCTCCGGGGCGACGTTCGGCAGGATGCGCTCGATCGCGTCGACGAGGTCGGCGTCCGCCGCGCCGCGGATGTAGAGGCCGTTGAGGTTCTCGAGCTTGGCGAAGTCGAACCGCGCCGGCGAGCGGCCGATCGCCTTCAGGTCGAAGGCCGCCACCATCTCCTCGGTCGAGAACACCTCCTGGTCGCCGTGGCTCCAGCCGAGGCGGACGAGGTAGTTGCGGAGCGCGGCCGGCAGGTAGCCGAGGTCGCGGTAGGCGTCGACGCCGAGCGCGCCGTGGCGCTTGGACAGCTTGGCCCCGTCCGCCCCGTGGATCAGCGGGATGTGCGCCATCTTCGGCACCTCCCATCCGAGCGCCGAGAAGATCTGGCTCTGGCGCGCGGCGTTGGTGAGGTGGTCGTCGCCGCGGATCACCTGGGTGACGCCCATGTCGTGGTCGTCGACGACGGCGGCGAGCATGTAGGTCGGGTTGCCGTCCGAGCGCAGCAGCACGAGGTCGTCGAGATCGCGGTTGGCCCAGGTGACGCGGCCCTGCACCGCGTCGTCGACGATCGTTTCGCCCTCGCTCGGGGCGCGCAGCCGGATCACCGGCTTCACCCCGGCCGGTGCCTCGGACGGGTCGCGGTCGCGCCAGCGCCCGTCGTAGCGCAGCGGCTTGCCCGCCGCCCGGGCCTGCTCGCGCATCTGCGTCAGCTCCTCCGGCGTGGCGTAGCAGCGATAGGCGTTGCCCGAGGCGAGCAGGCTCTCGGCGACCTCGCGATGGCGCTCGGCGCGGGCGTACTGGAACACCACGTCGCCGTCCCAATCGAGCCCGAGCCAGCTCATCCCGTCGAGGATCGCGTCGATCGCCCCTTGCGTCGAGCGCTCGCGGTCGGTGTCCTCGATGCGCAGCAGCATCCGGCCGCCCATCCGGCGGGCATAGAGCCAGTTGAACAGCGCCGTGCGGGCGCCCCCGATATGGAGGTAGCCCGTGGGCGAGGGCGCGAAGCGCGTGACGACGGGTGACGACATCGGACGATGGATCTTCTGGTGACGGGGCTGAAGGAGCACCCTGAACGCGGCCGCGGCACGGATCGGCCGATCCGGTTGCGCGCGTCTAGATCGCTCTGCGACGGAGGGAAAGGCGGTTCGTCGTCCCCGACGACGCACGGAAGCTGGGGACCTGCGCCCGGACCCGGCCCGGACGGCTCTAGCACGCCCTCGCGGATGCGTTAAGAATCGGGTCGGCGCAGCCGTTTCGCGCCGACCGGTGTGCCGATCATGGCGCGGGACATCGCACGATCGACGGGACGGGCCGTCGCCACGTCGGCATCAGGCCGCTTCCCGTCGCCCGCCGTGCTCGGGCCGGCCGTGCGCGGCTGGGTCGTCGGCGGGCTCGCGATCGAGGCCGAGCAGCGGCGGCTGTTTCCCTGGCTCGCGGTCGCCTTCGGCGCCGGCATCCTCGCGTTCTTCACCGCCACCGACGGCATGCCCTCGCTCTGGGCGCCCCTCGTCGCAGCCGGCGCCTGCGCCGCGACCCTGCCGTTCCTCGGTGCCCGGCCCGCGGCGCTGGCCGTCGCCCTCGGGCTGATGGCGGCGCTCCTCGGCTTCGCGGCGAGCGCCCTGCGGGTCGCGCAGGTGGCGGCGCCGGTGCTGACCCGCACCATCATCGCGCCGCTCGAAGGCCTGATCGAATCGCTGGAGGAGCGTGAGGAGGGCGCCCGCCTGGTGGTGCGGGTCGCGAGCCTCGGCACGATGGCCGCGGCCGAGCGGCCGGTCCGGGTGCGCGTCTCGTTCAAGAAGGCGCCGCCGCTGCGGCCGGGCGACTTCATCGTCGCCACCGCCCGCCTGCTCCCGCCCCCCGAGGCGGCGCGCCCCGGCGGCTACGATTTCGCCCGCGACGCCTACTTCCGCGGGATCGGCGCGGTCGGCTCGCTCCTCGGCAAGATCGCGGTGAAGCCGCCGCCCGAGCCGGTGCCGTGGTCGCTCCGGCTCGCGGCCGCCGTGGACGACGCCCGCAACGCGCTGACCCGCAGGATCACCGACGCCAACGGCGGCCAGGCGGGCGCCGTCGCCGCCGCCCTGGTGACCGGCAAGCGCGGGCTGATCGCGCCGGCCACCAACGACACGCTGCGGGCGGCGGGGATCTACCACGTGGTCCAGGGATCACGGTTGACCGGCAAAGGATAAGCGTCCAGGTTCTGGCGCATGACGAACGAGCGCCCTCGGGCCTACAGCTACATCCGACTGTCGTCAGACCGGCAGTTGAAGGGTGACGGCGAAGTCAGGCAGGCCGAACTCCGCGACGCGTTCATAGACGCCCACAATCTCGTTCTCGACGACACCCTGCGCGACCTCGGTATATCCGCGTTCGACGGCTCGAACAGGACCAGGGGCGCCCTGGGGGTATTCCTCAGGAAGGTCGAGGCGGGGGAGGTCCCCCGCGGCAGCTACCTGCTCGTGGAAAGCCTCGACCGCCTGAGTCGCGAGCACGTCCTCACTGCCCTGCGTTCTTTCCTGGCGCTGATCGAGGCGGGCATCGTCGTCGCTACGCTGGGTGACGACTGCGTCTACTCCGAGGAGAGCGTCAACGGGAACTGGACCCAGCTCATCGTCTCGCTCGCGGTGATGAGCCGGGCGCACGAGGAGAGTGCCCGCAAGGTCCAGCGGCTCCGGGCCGCTTGGGTCCGCAAGCGCGAGCGGACGGACGTGAAGATGACGGCCCGGTGCCCCGCTTGGCTCGAACTCCTTCCGGACCGGCGCTCGTTCAAGCCCATCGACGAGCGCGTAGACGTGGTCGTACGAATGCTCGAAGAGCTCGCCGCTGGCATCGGTCGCGACAAGATCGCCAGGCGGCTCAACGCCGAAGGCAAGAAGCCCTGGGGCCATGGCCGGGAGTGGTATGGCGGGACGGTCACGAAGTACACGGACAACCCGGCGCTGCTCGGTTTCTTCCAGCCCTGCCGAAAGGAGGTGACCGTGGCGGACGGCATCCGACGCGAGCGTCGCATACCCGTCGGCGACCCGATCCCGGACTACTATCCGCGCGTCATTTCCGAGGACCTCTGGCAACGGGCGCGTCGGGCCGCTGACAAGCGGGCGAGGAACGGTGTCGCCAACCCGGGCGGGCGTAAAGGCACGGTCTACAGCAACCTTTTCTCGGGTCTTGCGGTCTGCGACGCCTGCGGGAGTCCGATGAACTACCGGGACCGGGGGCCGCGGAGCACGCCTGTCCTGCGCTGCAGCGGGAACCGCAACGGAACGTGCGCCAACGCGGCCTACCCTCGCTATGCGCCGTTGGAACGTGCGATCCTCTCCTGGGCGTTGCTGTCCGATAGGCCGCCACAGGCCCCCGCGATTGCGGACGACGAGGCCGTCGCGGCCGCCCGCCGCCGCCGCGACGAGGCGCGTACGTCCGTCGACAACCTGGTCGCGGCCATCGAGAAGGGCGCGGCGCTGGACGACCGGCTGGCGATCCGCCAAGCCGAGCTCGCCCGTGCGGAGGAAGACCTATCGTCGGCCCAGCGCCAGCTACGCGCCGCGCCGCCGACATCGACGCCGGACGTCTCGCATGGCATCCTCTCCGCCATCAGGGATCTCGACGGCTTACCCAAGGAGGAGTGGTACGCGGCGCGCGCCGCCGCAGCGCAGGAGCTTCGTGACCTCATCACGGAGATCCGCTGCCACACGGATGAGTGTGTCACCGTCTGGACCGGGGAATGGGGTTTCCGCATCCATATGAAGGCCAGCGAAGCCTGGATCGAGGACGGCTTCGAGACGGAAGAGGGCGAGACAGTTGTTGCGCGATGGGAGACCCGGACCGGCACGGTGGCGCGGCCGTTCCTTCCGATTCGATAGTGAGATCGCGTGTTCCGAGGCGTGCACGTTCTGGTGACCTGAAAGCTCCCCACGAGTCCTCTAAGTTTTGACTCATGGTTGGGATGCGTGGGCGCCTAGGACGCTATCGCCGCAAGCCCTCTTGGCACCCGCCGCCCCTGTCCGGACCCGTGACCCGGGACGCACACACACTGACGAGAGGTGCACTCAGGCAGGTACCCCCAACGCCTGTGTCGCCATGGTCCTAAAGTCGGCGACCATGGTCTCCACGGATGCCCTGTCCGGCAAGGTCGCGAGATCGACCTGCTGTCCGACAATTCGGAAGGGCCCTCCCGGGTGCGGTACAGGCGTCCCATCGACGTCCGGCCAGGGGCCGCGCTGCCATACCCAGTTGTACCAATTCTTCGAGACCCCCTCGTCACAGAGCCACATGTAGAGCCACAGGGAAGAGGTGCATCTCTCGGCCGGGTCGAAGCGTGCGGGATCGACCTCGCCTTCAGCTTCATAGCCCTCGTGCCCGCTATCTACGCGAACGCGAAGCTCCACCATCCACTCACCGGCCTTCGGGGCGTTCCGGTCGGCGCCCCCGGGCAGGAACAGGATGCATGCCTCGGCCATCGGGACGAAGTCCCAGGCCCAGCGTTTGAGCGGATCGCCTGTCAGTTGTGGGGGAGGATCGCCGGCCCTTGGGCGCCATGCATAGAATTCGTGCTCTGGAAAGGCGCCGAGCACGATCTTCGCGAGGTCCAGGACGCGACGCTGGTACGACCAGACGAGCCTGTACGCCTTGCGGACGTCGGTCAGGGCCTCGGCGAGCGCGGGATCCACATCCGGCATGCGTCACATCCTTCGTAGGGCGTCATGGGATGCCGGCCCCGAACGCATGGTCACGATGCGCGCGAGCCAGCCTGCGAGCGGATCTAGACGAGGTGCACGCTCCTGAAGCGCCTCCTCCGGCGCCTGAAGGGAACGGTCGGCCAACGCCTGATGCGAACGCTCGAAGGCTATCTGATATCTGGGGAGGCCCCTCATCTCCCGGACGTTCAGATGACCATGTAGGCCGAGCGCGTCGAGGATGTCGTCGACGATGCGACGATCCCGGTCGTCGACCGTCAGCCTAGCCAGCGCGTCCGTCAGGTCGCACCAATCCATCGCGACCGCGCGGAAACCCTCGGGCATCGGACCTTGGTGGGCGGTTTGGATCGTGCTGATTTCCATGGGGGGTGCCTTGCCCCACCTGCCGACGGCGAGGAGTACGACATCCCTATCGGGGTCTTCGTCGGGGTATGTCTCCGAGTGGGCGCGCCATTCCCGATCCCATTGCCGGCTGTCGTGCCCATCCCCGCGTTTGCATTCGACGACCAGATCGATGCGACGCGGCGGATCGCCGATGTCGAACCGCATGAAAACGTCGGGTTCAACGCTTCGCGAGCCGTCGACCGTGGTCAGCGACCATCCGGGCCAGAACTGTGCCTCCGTAAGCCGGATCGGCCGGGTGCCAGTAGGCAGTTCGAAGCGCGTTGCGCTTCTGAGGATGTCCCACAGGAGAACCGGATCGAGGTAGGCGAGACGCGAGAAGACCGCGGCCGTGAGCGGATCCTCGGCGGTACGAAAGACGCTTCTGAATGAATCGCCTGGCTTGGCGGTATCAGGCAATCGCCGCCCCTTCCCCCCGAGTATCGCCCTCAGCATTTCGCCCCCATGGCTTTCCAGTATCCCGGGTCACGGATGCAGTGCGACCCCATTTCGCTGCCATCGTCAACGGCGGGAGATACCAGCCTAGTCCTCAGAAGGTCCGTTGAGGATCGCAATCGTCCTGCCAATCGAAATCCTCGCCTGCGGCTCCGACGGCATGCTTATAAAAGGGGTCACGCGCGATTATACCCGAGCGAATGTCCGTCAGATCGTCAAGATGCTCGTTTGCGAGACAGGCTCGTAGTTTGCCGATCATGCGGCCTTCATCTGTTCGACCGTACCGACATCGACCTTACGACCCAACACGCCGGCCTCGTACCCGAGGTCGAACACCCCGCGGGAATGCGTCGGAGCGAACCGCGCGGCATCGATGAACTTGCTGATCGACGCCCATAGGAAGAACACGCCCAGGCCGATCAGTGGCAGCGTGAGGAGTCCGATTACCAGCCACTTCACCGCCTCGCCGTTGACGTCGCGGCTGAAGGCGTCGCTGTACCACTCCTCGGCATCGGACCGGATGCCATAGGGATGGACCCGCTGCTCCTTGCCGGACAGCCACAGTTCGACGGTATCGCCGTGCTCCATCGCGGCGCGGAGTATGATCGCGGCCTCCGCCTCGACCGTCATGCCGGTGAAGAACCGGGTCCGGCCGTTCGCGGTACGCATCCGGACGCCCGACCAGACCTCCCGCCCGGATGGATTTACCTGGATGTCGAACAGGTTGTAGGAAGCGATGCCCAGCAGGGTGCCGGTGACGACTTCGTTCATGGGATCTCCGATTCAATCGTCGAGGAGGTAAGTGAAGCGCAGGACGGCGTGCGGGCTGCGGTCGGAGTATCCGACGACCTCGCAGCCGCGTCGCACGGGGCCGGCGCCCCGTAGCGTGAGCGTATCGGGGCCCGAATAGGCGCCCTGGACCGGGTACGGCGCGGCCGGGCAGCCGACCTTGTACGCGTAGGCAGTTCCCTGGACCGGCCGGTCAGGGTGGAGCGCCCCGCGGAACAGCACCGTGCCGACCGTGACGCTCGGCTTTAGGGATGCCTTCGCTTCCAAGTACGCGATGACGCCCGTGGCGGGGTCGGCCATCACGATGCTGCCGTTGTGCCGCCAGGGCCGGCCGGTCGGATCGACCAGCGTCGCGGTCGGTGCGGGGGCAGGGTTCGCCAGTGCTGGGGGCTTGGCGGGCAGCCGCGTGTACCGCTTCCCCCGGAACGTGACGACGTCCCCCTCGACCTTCCATTCGCCCTCGACGTCGGCACCGAGATGGCCGTTGCCCCAGCACGTCTTGGACGAGATGCGGCCACCTCGGACGACCGGATGCATGCAGTCGAGGCCGTCCAGGCCGATGCGGTCGTTTGCGCTGGCGACGTCGAGGAAATCCCCGTCCGCGGCCCTGTAGCCGCCGTCATGGGCACCGGCGACCGCACCGGCGTGAGCGGCTCCGGTCAGCGCCACGCTCGCTACCAGGGTCAGGGTCGCGCGTTTCATCTGTCCCTCGCGTTCATGTCGGCGGCGTCCCGGATCGCGGCGGACGGCCGGTTCGTAAAGATCGGCCGGAGGCCCGGCGGAAATCCGAAGGGCGCGATGCCAGGACGAGATCGATCCCGCGCGCCTCGTTGCGTCACCACATGCGAGAGGCGATCTCTCGTTCCTCCGCGCCCATCACGTCCGCGTAGATCGCGGTGGTCGCGATGTCTGCGTGACCGAGCCAGCGCTGCAGCAGGTTGAGCGGGATGCCGGATCGGAGCGCATGAACGCCGAAGCCGTGACGCAGGCCCTTCGGCGAGGCCGCCGTCGCACCGACGCCGGCCGCCTGCATCACATTTTTGACGTGGCGCCACGCCGTACTCCGGGCCATCGTCCATAGACGGGCGTCGGGCGGTCCGTCTCCATGGACACGCACGAGCGCCGTCAGGAACACCGTCGGCACCGGCACCTCGCGGACGATCCCCGGCCTGCGCTTCTTGAGGCAGCGCACGGAGACGGTCCTCTCGTCGTGGTCGATGTCCGCGTGGACCAGTGCGAGCGTCTCGCTGATGCGGCAGCCGGTCCAGGCCAGCGCGAGGCAGAGCGTCTCGATCTCGGGGGGCTCGCCCGCGGCGACCGACATGAAGCGCAGCCGTTCCGACGGTGTCAGGTATTTGCGACGTCCCGTCGCGGTGAACAGAGACATGCCGTGGGAGGGCGACGGGATGCGGGCCATCACGAACAATCCTGGGACCGGCCGCCGGCTCGGGATCGAGCGTCGCTATGCGAAACGGTATTGCCAATAGTGTACGGGTGACCTTGCAACCCACCAGCGGCCGAGGGGAACGCCCGCGTTCCGTCTCATGCCGACTTGGTGGAAACCGTCGCAAGCGTGCTTAAAACGTCATAACTCTCAGCGGGTTATACAAAGTTGGCAATTCTGTTTCGGAACACCTAACGGCATCGGTAGAAGCGATGTCCATTGGGGGCTTCATCCCGGGCGGACCGCGAATTTTTATCGGTCACGCGCGACCGTCGGCGTTGGCAAGCGACCCGGGCCGCGAATCCTGCGAAACCCTACTGCAGCGGGATGCCCCAGATGTCGGTGACGCCCCAAAGGGCATAGCCGCGACGTCGGTCGTGTTCTGCCTCGGCGTCGATCCGATCCACCGCCCCGCGGGCGCGCTCTGCGGCGGCGGCGTTTCGCCCGATCCAGGGTTGCATGCCGTTCAGGCGTCGCCGGATGACGAGGGCGCGGCCCGCGGGGGTGGACCGGAGCCGGCCCAGCGCAGTGCCCGGACCGCGACCGTCACGTCCGAGACCGCCTCCGTCAGGTCGGCCAGCGTCTCTACCAGATCGTCGAACCCCGCCGCTCCGGTCGCATCCTCCTCCGCCGGTGCCAACAAGGCCAGGATCGCGTGCAGCACCCTGTCTTGGGCGTCCAGGCGCCGCATGATCTCCGTTTCGTCCACCGGTCATCCCCTCCAGCATCAAATCGTTCAGGCGGTCCCTTACGGTCCCCGCCAGGATACGCTCGCCCTCGAAACGCCGGGCCGCGGCGCCGAGGATGCGGGTCGCGGGATGGGCCGTCCCGGCGGCGTCGACGACGACCGGGCCGACGCGACCCTGGCGCAGGTCGAGGCCGCGGGTGCGCAGGGCCGAAAGGAAGCCTGGTCCGTCGGTGGTCTCGCGCCAAGCAGCGAGCGTCGCCCGGCGCACGTCGTCGAGGTCGATGCCGGTCCGTTCCTCGATCAGCCGCTCGCGCGGCGTCACGCGTGCGACGGGCCGTTCCGATTCGGTCGTACCCGAGGCCACGAGCCAGTCTGCAACGTCGTGCCGGCCGTCCCGGCGCAGCGCTTTTGCGATCGTGCGCGCGTGCTTGGACGGGACCGCCGGCATGCCGAATTCGAACTCGACGATGCGGGCGCACTTCTCGCGCCTGGCGTAATCCCAGGCCAGGTCGACCACCGCGCCGGAGGGACGGACGACGGAGTAGACCCGGTGCTCGTGCAGACGGCCGCACTTGTCGTGCTCGGCGCCGCAGAAGGATTGGGATGCCATGCCGAACTCCGCCTCGAACAAGGCCCAGAACCGGGCCTTGACGGCCGGGTTGGCGGCAATCGCCGGGTCGGGGCTGCAGAACACGTGGTAGATGGGCCGGTCGGTCCGGCCGCCCGCGGACATCGCCACCAACTCGGCGATCTGCTCGGACAGGGTCGCGCCACCGAGGCCGCGCGCGGGGATGACAACGGCCTCGTTCTCGGCCTTGAGGAGGTGACGGGCCAGGGCACCGCCGAAGCCCGTGCCGCGCGTCGCGCCGGTGATCACGGGGCCGGCCGGCGCGCGACCAGTGGGATGAGCAACATCCGAGCCTGATGCAGCGCGGCCTTCGCCGCCGCCTCGTCGCGCAAGGCCACGGCGGTGCTGACCGAGCCCAGTGCCCGAATGGCGGACGCGATTGCGGCGGTGTCCTCGTCCGGCCTGCGGACCGGCCTGCCGCTGCGGGCATCCTCCGGCGATTGCATGCCAACGCGGTCCAGCAGCATCCTTCGCACGTAGGCACCGGCGGTGAGCCCGTCGTCACGCGCAGCCGCCGACACGGCCTCGCTGAGGTCCCCGCTCATCCGGGTCACGAAGCGAATGTACAGACCTTTCCTGGCCCGAACCGAACCTGGATGGGAAAGCGGACTGGTGTCGCCGATGGATTGCCGGTGGCTGGAAGGCTCGGTCATGTTCGCGGTTCTCGGCATCGTTCGGGATGGGTGGGCAGGGACCGGATGGTCAGACGGGCGGGGATGGCGGCTCGACCGTTCCTTCCGGCGAGGGGGCCAAATACCCATCGCCGTCCCGGCCCCGCCTGCGGGCGGCCCGTTCGAGTGAGGCGGCACGCCGGGCCTCGATGGCCGAAAGCACGGCCGGAGGGACCGCCAGCGGTTCGGGCACGGGCCTGCCGTAGAGCCGGGCGCGCCCGGCCTCGGCATCCAGTTCGACGAGGGCAGCCTCCCAGGTCGCGATGTCGGCGTTCATCTGCCGGTCGGCGCGGATGCGCTCACGGCTTCCCTCGACCGCCGACGCGGCCCGCCACGGCGGTTGGCCCGTCAGTCGCCGAGCGTATTGCCAGGCCCAAATCTCGGCGCCCATCGCGACGCGGAGACGCGTCAAGTCCTTCGCATCGAGCCTATCGAAGCGCGAGCCGTCCACGGCTTGGGCGTAGTCACGCGTCGCCGACGAGAGCGACGTGACCCGAGGCGGCGGGATGGCGGCGCGGACGGCGTGTCCGACCGCGCCGCCATCCCCGACTTCCAAGACCGGTGCGACGGCGGCCGAGACGCGCCACCGAAGCCATGGACATGACACCGGCATCCTTCCCTCCAGATCGAATCGACCGACAAGCCGGCCGACGTGAGATGAAGGCGTCCCGACAAGACATTCCTAGAGGGATTACAAAAGGAACATGCAGGTCATACCAAAATATTGCGTCCTTGCCACACGCCTCAAATTGTAATGATCGAATTAATCGCCTTCGACTTGGCATCCCATTGGAGCGTTGCATACGGCGCCGAACCGGAGGGCCGGTACGAGGTTCAACTCGTCATAGCATCGTATCCACTTCGCCGTCGGCATGGACGTCGTCATCCGTATCCCATGCTAGGGCTACAAATGGGGATTACATCCATGGCCTGTGTTGTTAGTCAATCAGTGAAGGATGAAATTGAACTTGGAGAAACGCCACCGAATCGGGACAATCGAGCCTCCGAACTGAAGAGGCACGATCATGCTGACGGCGATTGCACGGCTCCTGCGGCTTCTCGGGCCGCCATCCGGTGGGCGCGATGCGAGGGCGAGGGACAGAACGGAGCCTACGGCCGGCACGCCCTCAGGGGACATCGCGTTCCGCACACGGGATGCCGGGGCAGGGAGTGAGATAAGGGTAGAGCCAGCCATGGTGGGCATCCTGACGGATACCCTCCAGAGGACGCCGCCTGCGGCGGCATCCCCAGGGCTCCCGCCCGTGGACCCGGTGAAGGTTGGCGCCCGGCTGCACGCAGCTGCACGACCGACGAGCCACGACGGGGGACTGGACGTCGCCCTAGAATCAGCGGCCCGAATGACGTCCTCGTACGCTCAGGCGGCCGTCTGCGGCGATGCAGGTCCATCCGAATTACCGGTCGCGGACGACCCCGGAACGCGACAGGACGACGCATCTCAAATGAACGCCAATCCTTCGGCGATCCGCGGCGGTCCTTCGATGGACCCAGGGAATATCGCGGCATCCCAAGGTTCGGACGAGGGGCCGGCGTTCGGATTTGATCCCGGTGCCGGTATCGACGACGAGCCGTTTCTCCCCTTCACGCTAGGGGCTCGCGAGCATTCCGGTCTCGTGTCCGCAAAGGAAATGATGCCCGATCCTTCAAGCATGGACGGAGCCTGCGAGGCCGATCTTGACGCGTCTCCGTCGCTACCGCCGCCGCCGCTCACCCCGGCCGTTGACACCGGATCCGGAGATCGGTTGCCTCGCGCAGGAACGCCGGCCGGTCCTGGTCGGCGGGTTCCGCCACGGGTCGCGGCGCGGCCGAGGACCGAGGAATGGGCCGATGACGAACTACTCACACTGCCCGAGGCCGCCGCCCTGTTCTGGCCGGCGGGGCCGATCACGACGAACACCCTGCGGACGGCCGAGCGCGACGGCACCCTGACGGTCACCAAGGTGGCGGGCAAGTTCTTCACCACGCCGATGGCGATCCGCAGGATGGGCGTCGACGAGGTCGGGGAGAAGGCAGGGGAGCCGGATCGGGCCGAGGCATCGCCTCAGGCTATGTTCCAGTTGAAGCTGGCCGAAGCCAGAAGGCTCGGTCGGGATCGCAAGCGCACGGCGCGCGCTGCGAAGAGATCTGCCTTGCCCTCCGCGTAGGTTGGGCGGGGCAGTAAGTCGGCGGACACGGGGCGCGTTACTGTGGCGGTTTCCCGCCCCGTGTCCGTCTTCCCGAAACGCCCGCACGCGTGCGGGCACGGAATGATGGACCCTAGAATCGTGAGAGAGACGATGCAAGTTGGCGCGCTCGCGCGCGCCGCGGAGGACATCCGCGTGCTGTTAATGACCTCGGCGGCGGTGGTCCCCGAGTTCGAGCGGCGGCGTGGGCCTGCGCCCATCGGACCGCACCTCGTCGAGCGACAGGCGAAGTCCCAGGGCGGGGAGCCGACGCTCTATATCCGCGACGGCAAAAGGGAGATCTCGACCCGTCTTCCGCCCTGGCGTCGGGCGGACGCCGAGACCCTGCTCGACCTGTACAAGTTGCAGAAGGGCGCCAAGGAGCGCGGCATCGTCGCGCCGCGCATGGTGCCCGTGGTCGCGGCCCTCGCCCACCTCCTCGACGCCGACCGGCCCCTCTCCACCGCAGGCAAGGCGGCCGCCCACCTCTACCTCATGCGCTCGACCCGGCTCGCGACCCTCGCGAGGTTCTTCGACGGCTCGGTGTTCAAGGACGTGACGACCGCCAAGTGCAAGGCGTTCATCGAGTGGCGCATCACCCTGCCGGATGCCCGCTACTCGCCGAACAACCCGGATGCACCCCTGGCGAAGGAGGCGAGCGCGCGGGAGGACCTCTACGAGCTGAGCAAGGCGATCAAGCTCTATGCCGACGAGCATGCCTTATCTTGGCATCCCGAGGTGTACCTGCCGAAGGCCGGGCCGGGACGGACCCGGTGGCTCAGGCCGGTCGAGATCGACCGGATCTACTGGGCGATCCGCGGCCGGATATGGGACCACGAGACCAAGGGCTGGAGGACCGAGACCGTCGCGGACGAGGATGGGAACGTCGTCACCCGGCGGGAGCTGCGGTGTGCCGACACCATCCGGGCGCGCCGGCCCGCCCGCCGCTTCGTGTTCGTCGGCGTCACCACGGGGACCCGCAACACCGCGATGCGCGAGCTTCGGTGGCATATCTCGGAGGATGGGGGCTGCTTCGACCTAGACGCAGGTCTGATCCACCGGCGCGGCTTCGGCCTGGATCCGAACTCGGGTAAGCCACGGGCGAGCTCCAGGATATCCGACAGGACGGTGGCGACGCTGGCCCGGTGGCGGCGGGCGGACCTCGTCGCCGGTATCGACCACGTCATACACAAGCCCGACGGCACTTCCTACGACCGGAGCCCGGACTACATCTGGCGGACGATCATGGAGGATGCCGGGCTCGGCAGGGACGTCGTGCCCCACACGCTCCGGCATACCGCCGCGACCTACCTGCGCATCGCCAACGTCGACGTGCGCAGGGGCGCCGACCTCCTCGGGATGTCCGTCCAGACGATGGTGAGGGTGTACGGTCAGTGGACGCTGGAGGGCCAGGAGGAGGCCGCGGAGGCGCTTGCGGATGTCCGCGGCTTAAGGAAGGCCCTGCCGCTCCTATCCCTCGTCCCGTCGGCTCCGCAGCCGGTGATCATGGAGGCGCCCGCGCATGACTGCGGGGACGCCCGCACGGTCAACACCGACCGCCGCCGCGTCAAAAGCACATCCTCGCGCTCGGCGGTTTCCGCCTCCCGGCCCAAGCCGAACGTCAATCGGCTCCCGACCGTGGGTTAATCAGAGGTAGGTCCCTCCCGACGCCGGTCGACAGAGAGACGCCGACGCGACGTGCCGCGTCGGCGTCTCGAACAGATCCAAATCGATCCTGGAGACAGGTGTGCGTCGCGCCTCCCATCACGGGCTTGCGGTGCGCCGCCTATCACACCGACGTTTTCAAGAAGCCTATGTGGGCCCTCGCGCTTTCGATGCGCCGCCGGGGGGACGATGCACCGGTGTGCCGCCCGCGGCCGATGTCCAAGGATGGGCCAGCTGCCCTTAGCCGCTGGCATAAACTGTCCTACGGATTCGCTAGCCGAATCTCAGACATGGAAAAAGAACGCATCAAGCTTGTCTTTACGAACTTTTACGGGGCATCATCAATCGCCGGCCGACGCGGGCGCGCGGATCGACAGTCCGCAGCGCGTCGGGCCAGCCTTCGGCTCGTGCAAAAGGCTCGTGGATGTCTCCGTTCGAGGTTCTAGGCTGGGCGAAGAAGACTATTCCGGCACAGACGAAGCTCGTTCTTTCCGGCGTGATCGTCTTTGCCGGCGCGGCCCTCGTACTCGGCTGGACGAAGCAATTCAGCCCCGGGCTGACCCTTGCGGCCGCGCTGTCGATCCTGATCTTCGGGCTCGCCGCCTCGGCCTTGTCGGCGGCCCCCAGGGCGATATCCGGCGCCGGGGGCTTCCTCGCCTGGGCCCTCTCGATCCTGTTCACCGTCCTCCTGGGATTGATGCTCTCGTCCACCTTCGTGGGGTGGCCGGCCGCGGGGGCGAGGCTGATGGCACGGCTCCTCGGTTCGGCGGAGATCCTTTCCAGCGCGCGGAGCGACGCGAAACCGGTCGTCGTCGGTAGGGGCCAAACCGAGACCGTGGGAGAGTTGCCCGAGCTGCTCCGGACCGAGCCGGCGATCTCGGATCCGGCTGAGCGGGTTCAGGAACTCGCCACCCTGCCGGCCCTGACGGTGAGCGGAACGCTGCAGATGTCCGGACCGGGCGAGCGGCGATACCTGTCCGCGTCCGAGTTGCGCCTCGACGGCGGCTCCCTGGTCACGAACGGCGGGGACCTCGTCGTCGAGGTCAACAATCTCATATCTGACAACGGCGCCATTCGGTCGATGCCGAACCCAGACGCTACCCAGCCGGGAGCCGCGGGCCGCGGCGGCGGTCGCGTGCTGATCATCGTTCACGGCACCATCACCGGTCGACTCGGGGTGGACCTCCGCGGCGCCCGCGGGATGAACGGGACGCAGGGGGCGAACGGGGGCGGCGGCAGCAAGGGCGCGACGGGCGACAATGCGTCGAGCGGTCTCGGAGACTGCAGCCACGGTGCCGGACGTGGTCAGAGAGGTGGTCCCGGTCAGCCGGGGGCCGATGGCACGGCCGGCCAATCGGGTGGCGATGGTGGCGTGTTGATCGTCCGCGTCGCCGATCCGGCGGCGGCCAGGCGAGTGGTCGCGAGCACGATGGTATCAGGCGGCGCCGCAGGAAACGGCGGTCCCGGTGGGGCGGGCGGCCTGGGCGGCCCGGGCGGCGACGGCGGCTCCCCACGCGGGTGGTGCCATGGCGGTGGACCGTCGGGCGCCCAGGGGGACCAAGGGCCGCCCGGCCAACCCGGCGCCAATGGCTCCGGCGGCGCCGAAGGCTCCGTCGTCTTCGAACAACTGCCCAAGGTCTGATGAAGCCGGGCACCACCCGTAAGCATGCAGCACGAGGGATCTAGCATCCACCGATCGCAGGGTGCTCGAACCCAACCCACGGGCTACGGCCGCGGGGATGGCCGCTTGGGTCCCCGCCTCGACGCGTTCCCGCCTCGCCGGGCACGGGCTTGCGTTTGATGCCCTTCGACCTTCGGGAAACCGTCGGGAATTGGCGGCCACGGCCCTACCGCGTGTTTACGGATAGGAAACCACCTGATCCTAACTCATTGATTTCAATGCGGGCGCGTTCGGCTAGATCGCGTCCCGTGCGGTCCTATCTCTTCGGAAACAGCCTTACCTTCGGGAAACTTTCGGGACGACTTTCGGCGGCTCAACCCCGAGCGATCCGGGCTCCTATCATGGCTCGGCTACGTACCAGCGCCGCCCCTCGCATCGTACGAGACCGGCGTTCCGTAGCACGGCCCTGGCCGTCTCGGCGGTACTGGACCTGAACCCAGCCGCTTGCTGCGCATCCCTCAGATCGGCGGTGGCGACGCCGACCCCACCGGCCTTTCTCAAGGTCGTGAGAACCACCAACATTGCATCCGCGGCCTTCGTCCCCGCGGGCGCCGTGCCGTCACCCCGGGCATCGGTTTGCGACGCTTCGACCAACGCCACCATCTCCCTCAGCGTCTGATCCTGGCGACCGACCATCGCGACAAGTTCGGCCATCGTCGTAACCGGTCGAGCCGAGGAGGCAGTCTTGCGCTTGCGCTCGTGTGAAACCGGTGGGCGGGTTTGGGCAGGGACCACTTCTAGCGGCAGCATCAACTCCCACGTTTGGATCAGTTTCGGACCTTTCTGCCGGAACGTGTCGCCAACGGGGGTCAGCAACCCGGACCTTCGCACCTGGACCTCGAAGAACGGAATGCCACCGAGCGCCGCCTCAACGCGGTCGATGGCCGCTTTCACGACGGCTCGCCGAACACCGAACGCAACGGCGCTGCGCTCCAAGGCCCCACGGCCCGCGCGATGGGCCTCCTCGACCGCTCGGCAGGCTATTCGAAAATCGACGAGAGAAACGCGGACGTCCATGCCGGCAAGCGTGGCCGACCTTCATTTCGAAACCCACAACGCGATCCGTACGGACGTAGAGACCGACTTCGCTCCGTTGGCTCCCACGGGCTGACGTTTGTTGGGAGAACGCCAACAAACACACTTCTCATTGTCCTCCATCAGCCAACAAACCCGAACCGTTTTGTTGGCGGGGATCGCACAAAGGTTGGCTTGCGTTTGTTCGCAATGCGCCAACAAGCTCGGCGGTCTTGAGCCTGTTTGCGACCTTCAGTTGGCTGTCCCCATACATATGCGACGCTGGCGCAGCGCGTGCCGGCGGCGATTGCCTAGCACCTGCGGGGTGGCGAGGCATGGCGGACGTTGCCTGCGGGCATCCCGCCCTGGCGTACGGTCTACGATGGGTTCCGGCGTTGGATGTAGATGGGGCTGTCGGCGAGCTTAGAGCGCCTAACAGAACGGCACCCTGAGCGTTGATGTGCGTTGGTGTTTCATGGCCCGCGCACTTCTTCCCGACGATCTCTGGGACGAGATCGCCCCGCTGCTTCCGCCTCCCCGACCCCGTCCGAAAGGCGGTCGACGGCCTATCAAGAACCGGGCGGCCCTGACAGGCATCCTGTTCGTGCTGCGCTCTGGATTGCCCTGGGAGATGCTGCCGGCCGAGATGGGCTGTGGCTCGGGCATGACGTGCTGGCGCCGCCTGCGGGACTGGCAGGCGGCGGGCGTCTGGACCCGCCTGCATCAGGTGCTGCTGGGGCGACTTTACGAAGCCGGCCAGCTCGACTGGAGCCGGGCCAGCCTGGACAGCGCGTCTGTCCCGGCGAAAAAAGGGGCTCTGCCACAGGCCCGAACCCGACGGATCGCGGCAAACCGGGCACCAAGCGTCACCTCGTCGTCGATGCCCGCGGTACGCCCCTCGGCCTGACCTTCACGGGGGCCAACCGCCACGACAGCGTGATGATGGCCCCGACCCTCGATGCGATCCCGCCCGTGGGCAGCGGCCGGCGCGGTCGCCCACGCCGCCGTCCCCACAAGCTTCATGCCGACAAGGCCTACGACGCCCGTGCCCGTCGCCAGGAGTGCCGCGCCCGTGGGATCGTCCCTCGCATCGCTCGGCGCGGGATCGACAGCAGCGAGAAGCTTGGGCGTCACCGTTGGGTAGTCGAGCGCACCCATGCCTGGTTCAACCGTTTCCGACGCCTGCCCGTACGCTACGAGCGCCGCGCCGACATCTACGAGGCCTTCACCAACCTCGCCGCCAGTCTCATCACCCTCAACCAAATCAGGCGGTTCTGTTAGGCGCTCT
>NZ_JAKSXU010000095.1:0-113373 GCF_022829325.1 Methylobacterium sp. J-092
CCTCCAACTCGACCGGCACCGTGACCCTGACCTCGCCGGGCGTGACCGTCGTGCAGAGCGGCCTGAACCGCAACAACAGCACCGAGTTCGCCGTCGTGCGCGCCGGCCTGAACTACAAGTTCGGCTCGTACTAGGACCTGCGGGATCCGCCGCGGCTCGCCCAGAGCCGCGGTTCGAACCGACCCGAGAAGCCCGGCCGAAAGGCCGGGCTTTTTTCGTCGCACGATCGCATCGTCCTACGGCGAAGATTTCTTCGCCGCCCCTGACAAACCTCGGGCGTGCTCCCCATCTTGGAACCGGTCCATGCGGCGCACGATGCCGCGGGTTCGATTCGAGGAGGACGACTCCATGAACAGCGAAGAACGCGACGTCATCTCCGGCATCTTCCAGCGGCTCGAGCAGGCGTCCAGCCAGCCCCGCGACGCGGATGCCGAGCGCTTCATTGCCGACAAGCTCAGGGCCCAGCCCTATGCGCCCTACGCGATGGCGCAGCTGATCTACGTGCAGGAAGAGGCGATCAAGAGCCTCAACCAGCAGCTCGAGCAGGCCCGCCAGCAGCAGGCGCAGCCGCAATCCTCGGGTGGCGGCGGGTTCCTGTCGAGCATCTTCGGCGGCGGTTCGCAGCGCCAGGATCCGCAGCCGCAGCAGCGGGCGGGCGGCGCCTGGGGCAACCAGGGCGGCGCGCCGCAGGGTTACCCGCAGCAAGGGTATCCGCAGCAGGGCTACCCGCAACAGGGGTATCCGCAGGGCGGACCGCAGCAGGGCGGCCCGTGGGGCGGCCAGCAGCAGGCGCCGGCTCGCGGTGGCGGCTTCATGGCCACGGCCTTGCCGATGGCGGCCGGCGCGGCCGGCGGCATGCTGCTCGGCAGCGCCCTCTCGAACGCCTTCGCCGGCGGCCATTCGAGCCTCGGCAGCGCGGCGGCGGCCGGCCTCGGCGGCGGCACGACGGTCGAGAACAACTACTTCGGCTCGGACGCCGGCGGCACCCAGGATTTCGGTGCGCCCCTCGGCGGCGGGAGCGACACCGCCTTCGACGGCGGCAACGACGACTTCGCCGGCGATCTGGGTGGCGGCGACGACAGCGACTGGGCCTGATCGCGCGGCCCGATCCGGGCGCGGCCCGCTCGGATCGGGCTGGATGACATGCGTCCGATGACGTCGAAGGCTCGGGTCGCTCCTCTCGGCGATCCGAGCCTTCCTGCGTTCGATCCCGCGGTCACATCACCTCGACGCGCGTCCCCACCGGCACGCGTTCGTAGAGGTCGACCACGTCGTCGTTCATCATCCGGATGCAGCCGGACGACACGTTCTGGCCGATCGTGTGCGGCTCGTTGGTGCCGTGGATGCGATAGAGCGACGAGCCGAGATAGAGCGCCCGCGCACCGAGCGGATTGCCGGGGCCGCCTTCCATGTGGCGCGGCAGGTCCGGCCGGCGCGCCAGCATCTCCGGCGGCGGCGTCCAGCCCGGCCACTCGGCCTTGCGGCTGACGGTCTTGAGGCCCGACCAGGCGAAGCCCGGCCGCCCGACGCCGATGCCGTAGCGCATCGCCCGGCCGCCGGGTTGGACGAGGTAGAGATACTTCGACGGCGTATCGATCACGATCGTGCCCGGGCGCTGGGGACCGGAGAACGCGACCTCCTGCCGGGCGTAGCGCGGATCCGGCGCGCGGGCGATGCGGTCGCTCTCGGCAGGTGGGTCGGCCTGGGCGGGCAGGCCCTGAGGCAGCGCCGCGTAGGCTCGCGATGCGACGCCATAGGGTTCGATCGGATCGCCGGATTGTGCCGACGCGCCTGCGTAACCCGGCCGGGCCACCGCAACGGGGCGGGCACCGCCGCGTGGGGCGACGCCGCCGGTGACAAGGTATTCGATCAGGCCGCCGCCGTATCCGTCGGGCTCAGCATAGCGCGCCTGCGCCTGGACCGCCCCCGACCAGACGGATGCGGCAAGCGCCGCCCCCACGCACCAACTCGTCCGCATCGCCGCACTCCCGCACCACGGCCGGGCTCGATGCCGGCCGTCATGGTTGAGAGGGTCGGACCGGGACGCGCGACATTCGATGAAGGAACGTGGTGAATCGGTCGCGGACGGGCTTCGCTGCCCCGGTCGTCACGAAGCAACGTGAATCGACTGTAAATCCGACCGAATGCTTTCGATCTTCAGCAAACTGCAACCGTTCCCGGTCCTAGATCGGATCCGGGTTTCCAAGACGGCCGGTTCGAACCGATGACTCACAAGCGCTACCGCATCGAGGACAGCCTCGGCCTCCCGCCCGCGGCGGGGACGACGATGTCCAGTGCCGGGCCCGTGGAGGGCGGGGCGCGCCTCGACGAGATCCTCTCGGCGATCCAGGACCTGCGCCGCATCACCCAGTCGAGCGCCGGCGAGACCATCGAGGCGTGCCGCCGCGAGCTGTCCGAAGCCTTGGCGATGCGCTCCGAGCTCGACGTGATGAAGGCGGCGATCACCAACACCCGCGACGAGATCGCGGCTCTGTATCACTCCGAGTCCAACGGCAAGGGCATGCGCCGCGCCGCCGACGAGCTGGGCGCCGTGGTCGGGTCGACCGAGCGCGCGACGTCGACGCTGCTCACCGCGCTGGAGGAGATCGAGGCGAGCGCCAACATCCTGCGGGCCGGCAATCTCGGCAAGGGCGGCCAGGACAAGGTCGACGTCATCCTCGACCGCGTCATCGTCGCCTACGAGGCCTGCAATTTCCAGGACCTGACCGGCCAGCGCATCAGCAAGATCGTCAACGTCCTGAGCTTCGTCGAATCCCACCTCGACCGCATGATCGCCGCCTGGAGCGGCCTCGACGGGTTCCGCGACGTGTTCTCCGCCGGCCCCGCCGCCGTCGTCGATCCTGACGACGAGCGCTCGCTCCTGAACGGCCCGAAGCTCGACGAGGATCCGGGCCACGTCGACCAGTCCGACATCGACGCGCTGTTCGGCTGAGGGCCGAGGTCCGCCGGCACGCCTTTGCGCATCGCGCCCCTTCCCTCGCCAGTTTCGCGGGCTTAGATCACGGCGATGAGCCGGAGAGTCCCGTCAGGTCGCGCCACCGAGGATCTGCCCCAGGAGGCCTTCGACGACGAGGCTTTCGACGAGGAGCGGGACGAGGCCGAGCCGGCGCAGGCCGACGAGGCGCCCGAGATCGACTTCGATTTCGAGCCCGGCGCCGTCGAGGCCGGCACGGAGGTGATCCGCCGGTTCTGGACGACGCTGCCCTCCGGGCCCGGCGTCTACCGGATGTTCGATGCCAAGGGCGACGTGCTCTACGTCGGCAAGGCGAAGAACCTGAAGGCCCGGGTCGGCTCCTACGCCCGCGGGCAGGCGCATTCCAACCGCATCGCGCGGATGATCTCGCAGACGGCGGCGATGGAGTTCGTCACCACCGCCACCGAGACCGAGGCGCTGCTGCTCGAGGCGAACCTGATCAAGCAGCTGAAGCCGCGCTTCAACGTGCTGATGCGGGACGACAAGTCGTTCCCCTACATCCTCGTCACCGCCGACGGCCCGGCACCGCAGATCGTCAAGCATCGCGGCGCCCGCCGCCGCAAGGGCAGCTATTACGGCCCCTTCGCCAGCGTCTGGGCGGTGAACCGCACCGTGAACGCCCTGCAGCGCGCCTTCCTGCTGCGCACCTGCACCGACAGCTACTACGAGAACCGCACCCGGCCCTGCCTGTTGTTCCAGATCAAGCGCTGCTCCGGCCCCTGCACCGGCGAGATCGCGCTGGAGGATTACGCCGGCATGGCCGACTCGGCCAAGAACTTCCTCGCCGGGAAGTCCAATGCGGTGAAGGACCGGATGCGCACCGAGATGCAGGCGGCCTCCGACGCGATGGAGTTCGAGCGTGCGGCCCGCTTCCGCGACCGGATCAGCGCGCTCTCGGCGATCCAGGGCGTGCAGGGCGTCAACACGCAAGGGGTCGAGGAGGCCGACGTGTTCGCCCTCGACGAGCAGGCCGGGCAGTTCTGCATCGAGGTGTTCTTCTTCCGCAACTTCCAGAACTGGGGCAACCGCGCCTACTTCCCCAAGGCCGACCGCTCGATGACCCCGGACGAGGTGCTGGGCTCGTTCATCGGCCAGTTCTACGACACGATGCCGGCGCCGCGCCTCGTGCTGACGAGCCACGCGGTCGAGGATGCGGAGCTGGTCGCCGCCGCGCTCTCCAGCCAGGTCGCCTACCGGGTCGAGCTGCACCAGCCCCAGCGCGGCGAGCGCAAGGCGCTGGTGGACTACGCCCAGCGCAACGCCAAGGAGGCGCTCGGCCGCCGGCTCGCCGACACCGCGTCGCAGGGCAAGCTGCTGGTGGCGCTGGGCCAGGCCTTCGCCCTCGAGAAGACGCCGCGGCGGATCGAGGTCTACGACAACTCCCACATCATGGGCACCAACGCGGTCGGCGGCATGGTCGTCGCCGGCCCGTCCGGCTTCATGAAGACGCACTACCGCACCTTCAACATCAAGTCGGAGGAACTGACGCCCGGCGACGATTACGGGATGATGCGCGAGGTGCTGCAGCGCCGCTTCAAGCGCCTGGTCAAGGAGGCGCCGCGCACCGTCGCCGAAGCCGCCTTCGCCGCGACCGAGGGCGTTCCGGCGGAGCCGGTGGCCGAGGCGCCCGAGGATGCCGACGCGTTCCCCGCCTGGCCCGACCTCGTGCTCATCGACGGCGGCAAGGGCCAGCTCGACGCCGCGCGCAAGGCGCTGGAGGAGATCGGCGTCGCCGACGTGGCGCTGGTCGGCATCGCCAAGGGGCGCGACCGGGATGCCGGCCGCGAGACCTTCTTCATCCCCGGCCGGCCGGCGTTCAAGCTGCCGCCGCGCGATCCGACGCTCTACTTCGTGCAGCGCCTGCGCGACGAGGCGCACCGCTTCGCCATCGGCACCCACCGGGCCAAGCGCAAGCGCGAGCTGGTGCGCAACCCGCTCGACGAGATCGCCGGCATCGGCCCGAGCCGCAAGCGCGCGCTCCTGCACCAGTTCGGCACCGTGAAGGCGATCGAGCGGGCGGCCTACGAGGACCTCGCCAAGACGCCCGGCGTGAACGCCGCCACCGCGCGCGCCGTCTACGACTTCTTCCATGCGGGCGGCTGACGCATGAGCGACGGCATCGGCGACGCATCGGAACGGTTGACGCTCAGGCAGGCGCATGATTTCACCGGCCCGATGAACGCCGTCCTCCCCCGACGCCGGTCGCAGGCCTGGACGCTCGCGAACTGCCTGACCTACGGCCGCCTCGTCGCCGTCCCGGTGATGGTCGCGCTGCTGTTCTGGCCCGACGCGATCACCATGCGCTTCACGGCGCTGGCGGTGTTCGTGATCGCCGCGATCACCGACTACCTCGACGGCTACGTCGCCCGCACCTACGCGCAGAGCTCTGCGCTCGGCCGGATGCTCGATCCGATCGCCGACAAGCTGCTGGTCGCCGCCTGCCTGCTGATGCTGGTGGCCGACCGCACCATCGTCGGCGCCTCCGTCTGGGCGGCGATCGTGATCCTGTGCCGCGAGGTGCTGGTCTCGGGCCTGCGCGAGTACCTCGCCGAGCTGAAGGTCGGCGTGCCCGTGAGCAAGGTCGCCAAGTGGAAGACCACGGTGCAGCTCGTGGCGCTGGGATTCCTCGTCGCGGGGCCGGCCGGCGAGACGATCCTGCCCGGCACCGAGCGGATCGGCCTCGTCCTGCTCTGGCTCGCCGCCGCCCTGACGCTGTGGACCGGCTGGGACTACATGCGCGCCGGCATCAAGCACGTGATCGACGATCCGCGATAGGGTGATCCCGCCAGGCTTCCTCGCCCGCTGCGGCAGAGGGAGAAGCGACCTCGTGCATCGGGTGCGACCCGAGGAAACCGAACCATGAAGCTCGTCTATTTCGCCTGGGTGCGCGAGCGCGTCGGACGCCCCGAGGAGACCGTGACGCCGCCGGCGGAGGTCGCGACGGTGGGCGACCTGATCGGCTGGCTCAAGGGGCGGGGCGAGGAATACGCCCACGCCTTCGAGAAGGACGGCGTGGTCCGCGCCGCGATCGACAAGGTCCACGCCAAGCCCGACGCACCGATCGCGGGCGCGCGGGAGATCGCGTTCTTCCCACCGATGACCGGCGGCTAGGACCGACGCAGGGCGAGCGCCACCACCGCCCCGGTCATCGTCACTGCGCGCGGGCGCAGTCGACCACCGCGCGGGCGGCGGCGAAGGCCTCGTCGGCGTCGAGATGGGTAGTGTCGAGCCGTACCGCGTCGTCGGCCGCCCTGAGCGGCGCCGTGCTCCGCGCCGCGTCCCGGGCGTCCCGCGCCTCGATGTCGGCGAGGATGGCGGCCAGCGTCGTCGTCTCGCCGCGGCTCTCGAGCTCGCGGTGGCGGCGGCGGGCGCGTTCGGCGGCGTCGGCGGTGATGAACAGCTTCACGCGCGCGTCCGGGCACACCACCGTGCCGATGTCGCGCCCGTCGAGCACCGCGCCGGCGCTGGTGCCGGCGAAGCGCTGCTGCCACGCGAGCAGGGCCGCGCGCACCGCCGGCACCGCCGAGATGCGCGAGGCCGCCTCCCCCATCGCCCGGTCGCGCAGGCGCGGGTCGGCGAGGCGGTCGGCGATCAGGCCCTCGGCCGCCCGCGCCGCGGCGGCCTCGTCGTCGAGGGAAGCGCCGGCGTCGAGCAGGGTCAGCGCGACGCCGCGATAGAGCAGGCCGGTGTCGAGGTGGGGCAGGCCGTAGTGCCGGGCAAGGCGCTGGGCGAGCGTGCCCTTGCCGGAGGCGGCTGGGCCGTCGATGGCGATGACCATGGCTGTCGAATTGTCGGGCATCGGGCCTATTCCCCGATCCCGGCGCCGAGCGCCTGCATCGTCGGCAGGAAGCTCGGGAAGCTCGTGGCGATCATCGCGCCGTCGTCGACGGTGACCGGCTCGGCGGTGGCCAGCCCCATCACGAGGAACGCCATGGCAATGCGGTGGTCGAGATGGGTCGCGACCGTGCCGCCCCCGGGCGGCGCGGTGCCGTCGCCGTGGACGAGGAGGTCGTCGCCCTCGATCAGGTGGGCGACGCCGTTGGCCTTGAGCCCGGCGGCGACCGCGGCGAGGCGATCCGATTCCTTGACCCGCAACTCGTGCAGGCCGTTCATCCGCGTGGTGCCCTGGGCGAAGGCGGCGGCGACCGCGAGCACCGGGTACTCGTCGATCATCGCCGGCGCCCGCTCGGCCGGCACGTCGACGCCCTTGAGGCGGCTCGCGCGCACGCGGAGATCGGCGACGGTCTCGCCGCCCTCCTCGCGCTCGCGCAGGCGCTCGATGTCGGCGCCCATCTCGATGAGCGTCGTGATCAGCCCGGTGCGCAGCGGATTCATCATCACGCCCTCGATCGTGATCTCGGAGCCCGGCACGATCAGCGCCGCCACCAGCGGGAAGGCGGCCGACGACGGGTCGGCCGGCACCACCACCTCGGTGCCGCGCAGCGTCGGCTGGCCGGTGAGCGCGACCGCGCGGCCGTGGCCGTCCGGCCCGTGCGGGGTGACGGAGACCTCGGCGCCGAACAGGCGCAGCATCCGCTCGGTGTGGTCGCGGGTGGCCGCGGCCTCGATCACCGTGGTGGTGCCCGGGGCGTTGAGGCCGGCGAGGAGCACCGCGGACTTGATCTGCGCCGAGGCGGCCGGCGTCTCGTAGCGGATCGGGATCGCCTCGCGCGGGCCGCGCAGCGTCAGCGGCACGCGGCCGCCCTCGGCCTCCGCGAGCACCTGGGTGCCCATCAGCCGGAGCGGATCGAGGATGCGGCGCATCGGCCGGCTGCGCAGGGAAGCGTCGCCGTCGAAGGTCGCCGTGACCGGCTGGCCGCCGACGACGCCCATCATCAGCCGCGAGCCGGTGCCGGCATTGCCGAAGTCGAGGGTCTCGGCCGGATCGGACAGGCCGCCGATGCCGACGCCGCGCACCACCCAGCGTCCCTCCCCCAGGCGCTCCATGGAGGCGCCGAGCGCGCGGGCCGCGGCCGCGGTGCGCAGCACGTCGTCGCCCTCCAGCAGGCCCTCCACCCGCGTCTCGCCGATGGAGAGCAGGCCGAGGATCATCGCGCGGTGCGAGATCGACTTATCGCCCGGCGGCCGCAGCCGTCCGCGCAGGGGCGCGCCGGGCGCGGCGGAAAGCGGGGTCGGCTCGGAATCGTGCGACACGGGCGGTCAACTTCGCGAGGGATCCGGGCCGGGGCCGCGGGATCGCCAGAGGAGGCGCTGAGGCGCCGAAAAGCCGGTGCGACGCGTGGCGCCGCGCGGGAACATGGGGCGGTCGGTTATCACGCGCGCCGCGATCCGTCATCCGAGCTGCGGCGCCGATCCGACGTTCCGCCGCCGCCCTGGACGCATCGAATGTCGCCGGCGAACGATCGCCGATCGCTTTTCCGCAAAAAGGGGGTTGAGTCCGATCCGAGGCCCGCCTATAGAACCGCCCTCGCCGGACGGCATCGCCGGGCCAGCGAGACACCAGCGCGGACCTCCAGAGCCGCGGTGGACGAGAGTGGGGCCTTAGCTCAGCTGGGAGAGCGCTTCCATGGCATGGAAGAGGTCATCGGTTCGATCCCGTTAGGCTCCACCACTCTCCCTCTCAGACGCGAATACGGCTGTCCGAGAAGGGTTCGGCAGGGACGATCTCCCATCGCTGCCCCATACGATCTTGTGCTGACATCCCGTACGATAGGCAGGCCGCCGCCACGTCTGCGACCGAGATCAGGTACGGTTTCTATCTGCCGTCGAACGGCGCGGTTTTCAGAAGAATCTGCCGTTACGGGCTGCGGTCGGGTTCGCCGACGCTGGTGACTGCATTACGGCGGATGACGTCGCGTGCCCATTGTCGATCGATCGCATCGACCCTCACGGCTCGCGTCGACGGTCGTCGCGCGAGGGAGGCCGGAACCGAACCGCCGATCGCGACCTTACATCTTCAATCACTGGTTGTGTGAGGCTGTGATGGTTGCGATCGTGATGGCGGCGGTCTTCGGCGCGGGACTGTCGATCCTGCTCTTGGCCAAGTTCGGCCTCCTCATGGCGCTGCTGGCGATCCCCCTCGGCGGGAGCACCGCGGGCATGGCCGCCGCGCTCGGCCTCGCCGCGGCGCGCGATCGGCGACCGCCGAACCGGATCGGCCGGAGACCTGCGATGGCGCGGCCCGTCACCATCGTCCGCTGACGCCGCATCCGCTCTCGCCTACCGGTGCCGGTCGAGGAACTGCGCGAGGTAGGCGCCGGCCGCGTCCGGCCGCTCGACGGCGAGGAGGTGGGCGGCGTGCGGCAGCGTCACCAGTTCCGCCTGGGGGATGCCCCGGCAGATCTCCTCGGCCATCGCAGGCGGCGTCGCGGGATCCTCGCGGCCGGCGACGACCAGCGTCGGGGCGGTGATCGCCGAGAGGCGTGGGCGCAGGTCCATGCGCCCGATCGCGCCGCAGCAGACCGCGTAGCCGGCCGGATCGCAGGCCGTGAACGCCGTGCGGATCGGCGCGACCACCTCCGGATGCCGTTCGGAGAAGCCCGGCGTGAACCAGCGGCCGAGGGTCGCCGCGACGATCGCCTGCGGTCCCGCCTCGCGCACCGTCGCGGCGCGCGCGTTCCAGCTCGCTTCGCTCGGCATGTGGGCGGCCGTCGCCATCAGGGTCAGGCTCGCCACGCGATCGGGCGCGGCGCTCGCCAGCGCCTGCATCGTCATGCCGCCGAGCGACAGGCCGACGGCGTGGATGCGGCCGATGCCGAGCCCATCGAGCAGCGCCAGGAGGTCGCCGGCGAGGTCGTCGATCTCGGCCGGCGCGTCCCGCGTCGCCGAGCCGCCATGGCCGCGGGTGTCGTAGCGCAGGATGCGGTAACGGTCGGCCAGGCGCGGCACCACCGCGTCCCACATGGCGAGCGTCGTCCCGAGCGAGTTGGAGAACGCCACCACCGGTGCGTCCTCCGGGCCGGTGAGGATGTGGTTCAGGGGCAGGTGAGCCATCTCAGGCCGCCAGCCCGAGGGCGGCACGGGCCTCGGCCGGTGTCGCCGGCCGGCGGCCGTGGCGGCGCACCGCCTCGGCGGCGAGCCCGACGAGCTCGGCGTTGCTCGCGGCGAGCCGGTCCTTGGCGATGCGGATGTTGTCCTCGAGCCCGGTGCGCACCGCATCGGCGCCGCGCGCCAGCGCCCACTCCATCACCACCGCCTGGTTGCGGCCGATCCCGGCCGCCGTCCAGGTCGCCCCGGGCAGGATGCGCCGGGTCTCGGCCAGCAGGATGTCGAGCAGGTGCTCGTCGGCCGGCATCGCGTTCTGGACGCCCATCACGAACTGCACGTGCGGCCGCGCGTCGATCAGGCCGGCCTCGACGAGGCGGCGGGCGCCGTGGAGGTGCGACAGGTCGAAGATCTCGATCTCCGGCCGCACGCCGAAGCGCCTCATCTGCGTGGCGAGGTCGGTGACCAGGGCGGCCGGATTCTCGTAGACGATGGTCGGGAAGTTGACCGAGCCGGTCGAGAGCGAGGCCATGTCCGGCCGGTGCTGCAGCGAGAGACCCCGGCTCGCCGGGTCGCGCCCGCGCCCGCCGGTGGAGAACTGCACCACGAGGCCGGGGCAATGCTTGCGCAGGCCCTCCTGCACGGCGGCGAAGCGGTCGGGATCGGAGGACGGGGTCTCGTCGTCGTTGCGCACGTGGATGTGGGCCAGCGTCGCCCCCGCCTCGAAGGCCTGGTGCGTCGACTCGATCTGCTCGGCCACCGTCACGGGAAGCGCCGGGTTGTCCGCCTTGCGCGGCACCGAGCCGGTGATCGCCACCGCGATCACCACGGGCGCGCTGGTCTCGATCTGGCTCATGGTCACTCCGTGGCTCGGCCGCGTCCTCGCGCGATTCTCGCGGGATGTAGACCGCCGCGCCCGCGCGCAAAGCCCGGGGCGGAGACAGCGCCGCCGCTCTGTCGGCCCGCTTGATGCCGCGGCCGCAGCGGTTCATGGGTCGAGCGTCCGTGCGCGGGCCGCGCGAAGGAGGATGTCATGAGCCGTCTCGTCACCGTGCTGAATGGCCCGAACCTGAACCTCCTCGGCCGGCGCCAGCCGGAGATCTACGGCCACGAGACTCTGGCCGACGTCGAGGCCGCCTGCCGGGCGCTCGCCGGCGAGCTCGGGCTCGCGCTGCAGTTCCGGCAGTCGAATCACGAGGGCGCGTTGATCGACTGGATCCACGCGGCGCGGGACGAGGCCGCCGGCATCGTCATCAACCCGGCCGCCTTCACCCATACCTCGGTGGCGCTGCTCGACGCGCTCAACGCCTTCGACGGCCCGGTGATCGAGGTTCACATCTCGAACGTGCACAAGCGCGAGGCCTTCCGGCACCACTCCTACGTCTCGCTGCGCGCCGACGGCGTCATCGCCGGCCTCGGCACCGAAGGCTACGGCCTGGCGCTGCGCCGCGTCGCGACGTTGATCGGCCAAGCCGAGGCGGCGCGCTGATGCGGGACGGGGCGGTGGACCGGGCGGTCAGCGCGCACGCGGCGCATGGACGGTTCGGCCGCCGATGCCTATGGCGTAGCGCGAGCCCGCCTCCGTCGGTCCGGGCGCTCCTCCTGCTTGCAATGGCGATGTTCGGTTCGATGCGTCCCGTCTCGGCCGAACCGGTTCCGCCGCCCGAGGCGACGACGGGACTGATCGAGGCCCTCCAGGCCCGCATCCTGTCCGGCCACAGCGCGACCGCGGTGCTGGAGGCGTGGTGCGCCGAGCGCGGCCTGTCGGCCGAGCCGCACCTCGTCGCCCGTCGGGTCCCGGGGGCCGAGAAGCCCCTCGACGCGGCGCAACGCAAGCGTCTCGGCCTCGCGCCGGACGAGCCGGTCCGCTACCGGCGCGTCCGGCTCGCCTGCGGCGTCCACGTCCTGTCCGAGGCCGACAACTGGTACGTGCCGGGCCGGCTGACGCCCGCCATGAACGCGGCCCTGGACGAGACCGACGCGCCGTTCGGCCGGGTGGTGCGCCCGCTCGCGCCGACCCGCCGCAACGTCGCGCTCCGCCCGCTCCGCGATCCCGGCGCCCCCGCCCCGGGTCCGGACGACCCGCTGTTCGAGGTCGACGCGGTGCTCGCGACCGAGGCCGGCCTGCCGTTCTGCGAGGTCGCCGAGACCTATCTCGGGGCCGTGCTCGGGCGCGGACCTTAGCAGCCGCCGCTGCGTCTTGCGGGACTTCGGTGCGCACGGCTATTGCCGAGCCGATCGCCCGGACGGGCGGCACGCTCGGAGGATCCGCATGAGACCGGCAACTGTGTTCGCTCCCACCCTCTTCGCCGTCTGCCTCGTCGCGTCCTGCCTCGTCGGCAGCGGCGCGCAGGCGCAGAAGGCCGCCGACCCGGCCGGGATCTGGCTGACCGAGACCGGCGACTCGAAGGTGCGGCTGACGCGGTGCGGCGCCGGCTTCTGCGGCACCATCGTCAGCACCGCGGGCAAGGGCCTCGACGCCAACAACCCGGACCCGGCCCTGCGCACCCGCAGCGTCGTCGGCGTCCAGATCGTCAACGCCACGAGCCCGTCGGACGACGGCTATTCCGGCACCCTCTACAACCCGAAGGACGGGAAGACCTATTCCGGCTCGCTCAAGATGACCGGCCCGAACGCGATCGAGGTCTCGGGCTGCGTGATGAGCGTCTTCTGCAAGCGCCAGACCTGGAAGCGGGTGGGCTGAGCCGTCAGCCCGCCGCCACCGCCGCGGTGATCGCGTCGAGGGCGGCCTTCGCGCCGGCGCCCTCCGGGCCGCCGGCCTGTGCCATGTCGCGGCGGCCGCCGCCGCCCTTGCCGCCGAGATGGCCTGCGCCGGCCCGCACCAGGGCGACGGCGTCGTAGCGCTCGGTGAGGTCCGGGGTGACGCCGACCACGAGGCCGGCCTTGCCGTCGGCGCCGACGCCGACGATGGCGACGATGCCGGAGCCGAGCTTCTGCTTGCCGGCATCGGCCAGGCTCTTGAGGTCGCGCATCTCGACGCCCTCGATCGCCCGCGCCATCAGCTTGATGCCGGCCACCTCGGTCGCCTCGTCGCCGCCTCCGGCGCTGCCGCCCATCGCCAGCTTCTTGCGCAGGTCCGAGACCTCGCGCTCCAGCCGGCGGCGATCCTCTAGCAGCCCGGAGAGCCGGTCGGACACCTCCGCCACCGGCGCCTTGAGCTGGGAGGCCAGCGCCCCGAGGGTGCGGCTCTCCTCGCCGCGGTGGCGGCGGGCGGCGTCGGCGGTCATCGCCTCGATGCGGCGCACCCCGGCGCCGACCGCGCTCTCGGCGAGGATCGTGATGGTGCCGATGTCGCCGGTGCGCGCGGCGTGCGTGCCGCCGCAAAGCTCGATCGAGAAGTTCGGCAGGCGGCCGCCCTCGATCTCCGTGCCGGCATCGTCCACCGGCCGGCCCATGGAGACGACGCGGACCTCGTCGCCGTACTTCTCGCCGAACAGCGCGCGCGCCCCGGACTCGATCGCCTCGTCCACCGCCATCAGCTTGGTCACCACCGGCACGTTCTGCAGCAGCACCGCGTTGGCGATGTCCTCGACGCGGGCGAGCTCGGCCGCCTCGATCGGCTTCGGGTGGCTGATGTCGAAGCGCAGGCGCTCGGGGGAGACCAGCGAGCCCTTCTGCGCGACGTGGTCGCCGAGCACCTGCCGCAGGGCCTCGTGCAGCAGATGGGTGGCGGAATGGTTGGCGCGAATCGCGGCCCGGCGGGCGTGGTCGACCTTCAGCTCCACGGCCTGGCCGAGGCTCAGGGTGCCCGCCTCCACGGTGACGTGGTGGACGAACAGGTCGCCGAGCTTCTTCTCGGTGTTGGTCACGCGGGCCTTCAGCCCCGGCGCGGCGAGCGTGCCGGTGTCGCCGACCTGTCCGCCGGATTCGGCGTAGAACGGCGTCTGGTTGGCGATGAGCAGCCCGCTCTCGCCGGCCTGCAGGGCCTGGACCTCGGCGCCGTCGCGCAGCAGCGCCGTCACGACGCCCTCGGCGCTCTCGGCCTCGTAGCCCAGGAACTCGGTGGCGCCGGTCCGGTCGCGCACCGAGAACCACACCGTCTCGGTGGCGGCCTCGCCCGAGCCCGACCACGCCGCGCGCGCCGCCTGCTTCTGGCGCTGCATCGCGAGTCCGAACGCCTCCGTGTCGACGCCGATGCCCCGGGCCTTCAGGGCGTCCTGCGTCAGGTCGAGGGGGAAGCCGTAGGTGTCGTAGAGGGTGAAGGCGGTCTCGCCGGCGAGGTTCTGGCCGGCGGCGAGGTCGCGGGTCTCGGCGTCGAGGATCGCGAGGCCGCGCTCCAGGGTGCGGCGGAAGCGTGTCTCCTCGAGGCGCAGGGTCTCGGAGATCAGGCTCTCGGCCCGCACCAGCTCGGGGTAGGCCTGGCCCATCTCCCGCACCAGCGTCGGCACGAGGCGGAACATCGCCGGCTCGCGCGAGCCGAGCAGCTCGAGGTGGCGCATGGCGCGGCGCAGGATGCGGCGCAGCACGTAGCCGCGGCCCTCGTTGCCCGGCAGCACGCCGTCGGCGATCAGGAAGGAACCGGCGCGCAGGTGGTCGGCGATCACCCGGTAGGAGGCGACGTTCGCGGGCTCGGGCGGGCGGCCGACCGCGTGCGATACGGCGTCGATCAGCGACCGGAACAGGTCGGTCTCGTAGTTCGAGGTCACGCCCTGGAGGATCGCGGCCATGCGCTCCAGGCCCATGCCGGTGTCGATCGACGGCCGCGGCAGGACCAGCCGGTTGCCCGGCTCGACCTGCTCGTACTGCATGAACACGAGGTTCCAGAACTCGAGGAAGCGGTCGCCGTCCTCGTCGGGCGAGCCGGGCGGGCCGCCGGCGAGCCCCGGGCCCTGGTCGATGAAGATCTCCGAGCACGGCCCGCAGGGGCCGGTGTCGCCCATCTGCCAGAAGTTGTCCGAGGTGCCGATGCGGATGATCTTGTCGTCGGAAAAGCCGGCGATCTTCTTCCAGAGCGTCGCCGCCTCGTCGTCGTCGGCATAGACCGTGACGAGGAGCCGGTCCGGCTTGAGGCCGAACTCCTTGGTGATCAGGGTCCAGGCCAGCTCGATCGCCTGCGGCTTGAAGTAGTCGCCGAAGGAGAAGTTGCCGAGCATCTCGAAGAAGGTGTGGTGGCGCGCGGTGTAGCCGACGTTGTCGAGGTCGTTGTGCTTGCCGCCGGCGCGGACGCATTTCTGCGCCGTCGTCGCCCGCACGTAGGGCCGCTTCTCGACGCCGGTGAAGACGTTCTTGAACTGCACCATGCCGGCGTTGGTGAACATCAGCGTCGGGTCGTTCTTCGGCACCAGCGAGGACGACGGCACGATCGTGTGCCCCGCACCCGCGAAGTAGTCGAGGAAGGCCGACCGGATCTCGTTGACGCCGCTCATCGGATAACTCTGTGCTGGGCCGGGCTTTTTCGCGCGGCGACGCCCGGCCGTCCCGGGCCGTTCGTCGCGGATGCGCCCTCATACGGAGGGACGGGCGCCAAGTCACGGGCTCACATCGCGCCCCACCATCGCCGGAAGAACGGGTGATGGCCGGCCGGCCCCCGGAAACCGCCGGCACGACCGGAATGGTCCAGCCTCGGCCGTGTTGTCGCCACATCTGTCAAGCCAGATCGGGGGGTGGCGCCGCGATCGGCGCGAAACCGGGATTTTGGGACGCACATGCAGGGCCGCACCGTCGGAACGTCTCGCAAGGCCATCGCGTCCGGCTCCGCCGCCGTCGGCAAGGGCGCGTCCAAATCGGCGTCCACGGGCCGCTTCGGGGCGGGCGCCACCGACTGCATCACCCTTTCCGCCCCGGTCGGCCGCGGCCACGGCAGCCGTCCGGCGCTCGCCCGCTCCGTCCTGTCGATGTCGCTGTTCGCCGGCGCGCTGAGCGCGCTGCTGATCGGCTCGGGCGTCGAGCTCGGCAAGATCGGCCTGGAGAATGCGGTGTCCTCGGCCCAGGCCGCCACCGAGATCCCGATGCCCCGCCCCCGCATCCAGATGAGCGCGCTGCCGCCCGTCGTCGCCGAGCCGCCGGTGGTGCTGCGCGCCTCCTCGGCCTTCGCCGCGGTCCACGATCTCGACACCGAGCTCGGGTCCAACGCGGTCGACCGGGTCTCCTACGACTTCCTGCTCTCGGAGAGCGCCGGCGGCGACCCGAACGACGTGCTCGAGTTCGGGCCGATGAAGATCCGCCGCCACATCGTCCAGACGATCGTGCGTGCCGCCCAGGCCGTGCAGACCGACCCGGTGCTGCTGATGGCGGTGGCCGACAAGGAGTCGAGCTTCATCACCGCCGTGCAGGCCAAGACCTCCTCGGCCACCGGCCTGTACCAGTTCATCGAGCGGACCTGGCTCGGCTGCGTGCGCGACTTCGGCGCCAAGTACGGGATGGAGAAGGAGGCGGCGCTGATCGTCGCCGATTCCAACGACCGGCCGACGGTGACGGACGCCGCCGAGCGCACCCGGATCCTCGAGCTGCGCCGCGATCCCTACCTCTCGGCGCTTCTGGCGGGCGAGATGCTGAAGCGCGACGCCGCCCGCATCGCCCTGCGGATCGGGCGCGAGCTGTCTCTGGGCGAGGTCTACCTCGCCCACTTCCTCGGGCCGGACGATGCCGAATCGTTCCTCGCCCAGGTCGTCGACAAGCCCGGCGCCGCCGCGGCCAAGCTGCTGCCGGGCCCGGCGCGGGCCAACCGCTCGATCTTCTTCGCTTCCGAGCGCAACCGCCGGCGCAAGGCCGCGAGCCTGTCGGTCGCGCAGGTGCACGAGAAGTTCGAGGCGATGATGAGCGCCCGCGGCGCGCGCTACCGCGACGTCCGCGCCGTGTCAGGCGTGATGGCCTACGCCGACGCCGACGCGGCCGCCCGCTAGGATCGGCCGCCCCAGGTATCTCGGGCGCTCCAGGTATCGGGCACCTCGGGGATCGGCCGTCCGCAAGGATCAAACGGCCGCCTGAATCGTGAAGCAGGCGCAACTGACTGCGCTTTCCCGACTTCTTTCTTCAAGCGACTCCGCATCCGCGGCCCGCGACGCGAAGACTTCGGGGGAAGTTCTTGACCAAACCGCTCCGACACCGGCCCATCGACACGCTGAGCCCCGACATACCCCTCGACCGGATCGGGGAGACGCTGGCGTCGTTCTACGACAGCCTCGTCGCCGAGGGCGTGCCGGAGCATCTGGCTGCGCTCGTGCGCAAGGTCCGGCAATCCGAATCCGACGGCGACGTGGCGAAGCCTGCGGCGCCCCCTGCCCCGCGGGCCGAGCGGATCGCCCTCGTCGTCGAGGACAATCGCCAGGTACGCGGCCTCGCCGAGGCGCTGCTCGAGGAGACCGAGCTTTCGGTCGTCGGCTGCGACAGCGCCGAAGCGGCGCTCGCGGTGCTGCAGGCACGGGGCGGCGACGTCGCCCTGGTCTTCGCCGACGTGCGTCTGGCCGGCGAGATGGACGGCCTCCAGCTTGCCCATGCGGTCGCGACGCTGTGGCCGCGGGCGCGGCTCGTCATCACGTCGGGCCACTGCGTCGGCCGCCCCGAGATCCCGCCTGAGGCGGTGTTCATTCAGAAGCCCTGGCGCGCCTTCGACGTGCTGGTGGAGGCGGAACGGGCCGTCGGCGAGCCGGCACCGCCGATCCTCTGACGCCGGCCCTGCGCGCTACCCTTCGCGTCGACGGCATCGTCCGGCTCCGCATGGAACGCGGCATCGGCCGCTTCGATCGCCGTCCCGGACCGAAACGGGCATGTGGGCGTGAAATTTGCAGCACGGACGTCGCACCGGCGCATCCGCGGAGTGTTACGTCCTTGCCGATCCTGTCCGTCCGGCACCTCACCGTGTACCGCTACCGCCGCCCGGTCTCCTTCGGCGAGCACCGGATCATGTTCCGCCCGCGGGACAGCTACGATCAGCGCCTGATCGAGGCGACCCTCGACATCGACCCGCTGCCGGCCAGCGTGCGCTGGATGTTCGACGTGTTCGGCAACTGCGTCGCGATCGCGAGCTTCGACACGCGCAGCGACACCCTGCGCTTCACCTGCGGCATCACCCTCGACCATACGCCCGAGCACGCCCCGGTCTTCCCGCTGGCGCCGCACGCGACCCACTACCCGTTCGGCTACGGCGTCGAGGACATGCCCGACCTGTCGCGCTCGATCGAGCGGCAATGGCCCGACACGCACCACGTGGTCGACGCCTGGGCGCGCAGCTTCATCCCGGCCGACGGCCGCATCCCGACACAGGACCTGCTCGCCGACATGACCCGCGGCATCCGCCGCAACTTCACCTACCTCGCCCGCAGCGAGAAGGGCGTGCAGGACCCGGTGACGACGCTCCGCCTGAAGCGCGGATCGTGCCGCGACTTCGCGGTGCTCATGATGGAGGGCGTCCGCTCCCTCGGCATGGCGGCGCGCTTCGTCTCCGGCTACCTCTACAATCCGCGCAACGACCGCGACCGCCACGTCGGCGGCGGCTCGACCCATGCCTGGGTCGGCGTCTATCTTCCGGGGGCCGGCTGGATCGAGTTCGACCCGACCAACGGCATCGTCGGCAATCGCGACCTGATCCGCGTCGCCATCGCCCGCGACCCGCGGCAGGCGGTGCCGTTGCACGGGTCGTATTTCGGTCTGGCGAGCGACGACCTCGGCATGCGCGTCGACGTCGCCGTGACCGAGAAGCCGGCGCTGGAGCTCGCCCCCGCGCAATAGGGGTACCGACACGCCGGTGCGGGCATCATGAACGTATGCTTCGTTGAGGAAGGTTGGCAGGTGGCGCGATGAAGATCAGGACCGGTTTCGATATCGCCTTCGATTCGGCGCAGCCGATGCCGATGATCCTGATGCTCAGCGTCCACCCGTCGCGGCTGCCGGACCTGCTGTCGCCGCAGGCGATCGCCTTCGATCCGCCGATCCCCTGCCACCAGTATGAGGACGGCTTCGGCAACATCTGCCATCGCATCGTCGCGCCGCCCGGGCTGCTGACGATCTCGGCCGATTTCACGGTGCAGGATTCCGGGCAGCCCGACGCGTTCGTGCCGGATGCGCGGCAGATCCCGGTGCAGGACCTGCCCGACGAGGTCCTCGTCTACCTGCTGGGCTCGCGCTACTGCGACACCGACAAGCTTTCGCAGACCGCGTGGTCGTTGTTCGGCAGCACGCCGGAAGGTTGGGCGCGCGTCCAGGCGATCGTCGACTACACCCACGAGCGCATCCGCTTCGACTACATGCGCGCCGACGCCACCCGCAGCGCTCATGACGGCTTCATGCAGCGCGAGGGCGTGTGCCGCGACTTCGCGCACCTGGCCGTCACCTTCTGCCGCTGCATGAACATCCCGGCGCGTTACTGCACCGGCTATCTCGGCGACATCGGCGTTCCGAAGGATCCGGCGCCGATGGACTTCTCCGCCTGGTTCGAGGTCTACCTCGAAGGTCCGCAGGGCGGGTGCTGGTACACCTTCGATGCCCGCCACAACACGCCGCGCATCGGGCGGATCGTGATGGCGCGCGGGCGCGACGCCACCGACGTCGCGATCACCACCAACTTCGGCTACGCGCCCCTCGCCCGCTTCGACGTGCACACCGACGAGGTGGCGTGATCGCGCGCCCTCGATCGGCGCGACGACGTCTTCGCGGCTTACGTATTCCCACGCTCCTGAAATCTTCGCCGGCGCGTGGAACCCTCTGCCTATGCTCACGCTTGTAATAGCAAAGGTTACTGCACAGGTAGGCCACATCATGAAGACCTCAGCCACCGCTCTCGCCGCCCTTCTCGGACTCTCGATTGTTGCCAGCGTGCCGGCCATGGCCGCCTCGACCTACGATCCCTTCGGCACCGATGCCGGATACGAGGAAGATCAGTCCTACGGTTACCAGGGTACGCAGAGCCGTGACTATTACGGCCAGCGTCCCGTCTACGAGCCGGGCTACGGCCAGGGCGTGCAGGCCGCGCCGCAGGCGCAGGTCCAGCCGATCCAGCGCGAGATCGTGGCGTTCAACGGCAACTATGCTCCGGGCACGGTCGTCGTCTCGACCGCCGAGCGTCGCCTGTACTTCGTGATGCCCAACGGCGAGGCGATCCGCTACGGCGTCGGCGTCGGCCGTCCCGGCTTCACCTGGTCGGGCACCAAGACCGTGACCGCCAAGAAGGAGTGGCCGTCGTGGACGCCCCCGGCCGCGATGATCGCCCGCCGCCCCGACCTGCCGCGCTACATGGCCGGTGGCATCGAGAACCCGCTCGGCGCCCGCGCCATGTACATCGGCAACACCGAATACCGCATCCACGGCTCGAACGAGCCGGACACGATCGGCCAGGCCGTGTCCTCGGGTTGCATCCGGATGACCAACGACGACGTCACCGACCTCTACGAGCGCGTGAAGGTCGGCGCCAAGGTCGTGGTCCTGAACTGATCCGACAGCGCACCTGTCTGCGAAATCATGAGGGCCGCGTCATCCGAGAGGGTGGCGCGGCCCGTCTCGTCTGAACACCTCGGCGCCGCTTCGCTCGGCTCAACGGGGCCGAGCCCTGCGCCGGCGATCCGGCGCAGCCGCCGATACGGAGACGCGGAAGGCGTCGGGCGCGCATTCGAGGCCTCCGCCTCGCGGTGCGAAGGCGGTCGCGCGTCAGGGCACGACGCGGCCGACCGCCGTCTGCGGCTGGCTGAACGAGGCGATCGGCATGTCGCAGAAGCAGCGCGCGCCCAGTGGCCGCGGGCCCGGAAGCGGGCAGGAATAGGGCTGCGGGCCGGTCAGGCCCTGCTGGACCGCATCGCAGTTCAGGCCGACCGGGCGGGCCGGGACCGGCCGCTCGCGCCGCCGCGGGTAGGCCGGGTGCTCGTCGTAGGCCGGGCGCTCGTCGTACCCGCGGGGCGGCACGTCGTAATATTGTGCGTCGGCGGCCTGCACGGCCAAGGTCGTGAGCAGGGCGGCGAGGCCGAGGCGTGTGATCTGTCGCATGGCATCCCTATCGGCGGAACGTCGGAACCCTGTTCGGGCCGATGCAGGCATGCTCGCGGAAACCCGGCGAAAACGAGACGGCCCGCCCCCGACGATCGGAGGCGGGCCGGTGAGCGATTGCCGGCGGCCCGCCCCCCGGAGGGGCGGGCATGGTTTGAAGGGCTCAGTGCGTCGCCTTGTTGGCGGCGTCCTGTGCATCGTGCGCCGCCTGCTTGGCGGCATCCGTGCCCTGCTCCATCGCCTTGCGGGCGTTGTCGGCACCTTCCTGCATCACGGACTTCGCGCGCTCGGCACCCTGCTGCATCGCGCTCTGGGCGAGACCGCCGAAATCCTTGGCCTGCGCCTGGATCGCGGCGAACTGGCTGCGCACGAACTCCGCCTGATGCTGCATCGCCTCCTGCACGTCCTTCGAGCGGACGAGCTTCTGGGCGAGGTCGAAGGCGGCGTTGACGTTCTGCTCGGCATACTCGAAGCCGCGGGCGGACACGTCCTTCACGCTGGTCCGGGTCGCCTCGGTGGACCCGGTCACGGTCTCCGCGGTGCGGCGTGCGGCGCCGATGAAGCTGTCGAAGGCCTTGCGGGCCTGGTCGACGCTCTTTTCGGCGAAATCGCGCATCTCGGTCGGGACTTCGTAGGTCGGGGGGGTGCTCATCGCTCGTCTCCTCTCACGTTGCCGGTTGATGCATCATTGTGCGCTGCACAATAACACAGGTATCATCGTACGCCACCCGGCGAGGCAGCATTAACGTTGATGCGAGGTAAACGTGTGACGGGCGCGAGAAAGGTCCAGCACCCTTCGGCGCTCCGCCTACAATAAGCACGGTACAATCATATTTCCGTAACCGAACGGGCCGGGACGCGGCCGATGGGGACACTTCGTTGAACGTTGGCGACAGCACGCGTGCAGGCCTCACGGCCGCTCTGGAGGCCTGGGCGGGCGATCCCGTCCTCGCCGCGACGCTGGCTGATTCGGCGCGGGCCTACCTCGTCCTCGACGGGGCCGCGACGGCGATCCTGCACGCCTCCGCCGCAGCCGGCCCGTTCCGCGACGCGGTCTCGGACGAAGCCGGGACGCTGAACCCGGCCCTCGCCGGCCAGATCCGTGCCGTCGGCGGCACCGCGCGGCCGCGGCTGGTGCGCCTGCGCCTCGATCCGCGGCGGATCGCACCGCCGACCGCCTGCCTGATCGCCGGCGGCACGATCGACGGCGCCCCCGCCCTGCTCCTGATCGCGGTCGGCCCCCTCCCCGCCTTCCGCCCGCGCCCGGTTCCGCCCGCGACCACGGATCGGCCGGACGATCACGTCATGCCGGCCGCTCCGGTCGCGGCCGCGGCGCCGATCGCGCTCGATCCGGGCGACGCGGTCGTGCCCATGGCCGGCGATCGCTTCGTCTGGCGGAGCGATGCCGCGGACCGCCTCGCGACGATCTCCGGCGCATCGTTCGGGCCGCTCGCGCCGCGCCTCGTCGGGCACAGCTGGGCCGACCTCGCCGGGGCCGGCCGCTTGCGCGATGCAGACGCGTTCCTCGCCGCGGTCGGATCCCGGCGCACGTTTCGGGCGCTGCCGGCCGTGCTGGACGCTGGCCCGATCGGTGCGCTCGCCCTCGACCTGTCCGGCGCCTGCCTCGGCCGCAGCGGCGACACGTTCTCGGGATTGGGCGGGTACGGCGTGGTGCGCGCGGTGATTGCACCGTCGGCAGCCTTGGAACCCCCGACCGATGCGGCGCAAGCCGGTCCGGATCCGGTCGTCCCCGTTCCCGATCCCCAACTGCCCGACGCCGTCTCCCCGCCCGACGCGGAGGCGGCCCGCCCGGGCTCCGCGGGAGCCGATCGCACGCTGCCCGACATCCGCAAGGCCGCGTGGCCGCCGGCGACGATCACCGCCGCCCGCTTCGGCAGCCCTTGGGCCGGCGATCCATTCGCGCGCGATCCCTGGTCCGGTGCCCGCGGCCCGGCGCCGGTGCCAGATATCGACGCCGCCCCTGCGCCGATCGCGGTCCTGCCGGACTCCGAGCCGGCGCCCGTCGAGCAGAGCCCGCCCAGCGAAAGCCCGGTCGCGGTGCAGGAGGGCGCCGACGCCGCTCTGTCGGTGACCGAGCACGCGGCCTTCCGCGAGATCGCCCGCGCGCTCGGCGCCCGCTACGCCGGCGACGACGAGATCCGGGACCCGGCCGACGCCGCGGACGCGCGCGGCGCGGGCGGAGCGGTGATGCCGTTCCCGACGCCCAGGGTCGCGGAGCCCGAGACGCCGGTGCAGCCGGACGACGTCGCTCCGCCCCTGGACGACCTCCCCCTTTCGATGCTGATCCACCGCGGCGACGCGGTGCTGGCGGCCAACCGCTGCCTCCTCGACCTCACCGGATACGCCGACCTCGCGAGCCTTCAGGCCGCGGGCCTCCATCGCCTGTTCCCCGGGCTTGCCCCGGCCGACCGCGTCGCCGGTGCCGGCGCCTCCGCCGGCCCGCGCATCGTCGAGACCGCGCAGGGCGGCAGCCGTCCGGTCGCCATCGAGCGCGGGCCGACGACCTGGAGAGGAGAGCCGGCGACCTGCATGATCCTGCGCGTGGTCGACGAGGCCGATCCGGCCCGCGAGCGGGCGGCCGAACGCCTCGCCCAGTCGTTTCGCGACGGCCACGCCGCGGACGCGCGTGCGACCCTCGACGCCCTCGACGACGGCGTCGTCACCCTCGACCCGGCCTCCCGCATCGTCGCGATGAACCGGGCCGCCGCCGGCCTGTTCGGATGCGATCCCCGCGAGGTGGTCGGCACCGGCTTCGACACCCTGTTCGAGGCCGCGCAGCGCGACGCGGTGCGTGCCGGCATCGCCGGGCTCGGCACCGAGACGCGCATCGCCGCCGCCGGTGGCCGTCCGCTGACGCTGCGCGTGTCCGGCCGGGACGGGGCCCGCGTCGCCCTGCTGCGGCCTGCGCCCGACGATGCCGCGCGGGCGCGGCCGGACTTCGATCGCGCGGCCTTCCTCGATCGCCTCGATCGCGAGATCCGCACGCCGGTCGAGGGGATCGTCGGCCTCGCCGACGGTATCCTCGCGGAGCCGCACGGGCCGGTCGACGAACGCTACCGCACGACGCTGCGCGCGATCCGAGCGGCGGGCGACCACGTGCGCGGCCTCGTCTCCGACCTGATCGACATCGCCACCATCGAATCCGGCGGCCTCGCGCTGTCCGTCCGGCCGCTGCCCCTGAACGAGCTGGTCTCCGGCTGCGTCGAGCTGCTGCAGCCCGAGGCGGCGCGCGGCCGCATCGTCCTGCGCACCAGCTTCTCGCCGGATCTCGCACCCCTGGAGGCGGACGAGCCTTCCCTGCGGCAGGCGGCGCTGACGGTGATCGGCGAGGCGATCCGCGCGACGGCGGCCGGCGGCCAGGTGATCGTCTCGACGACGCCGGGCGAGCGCGGCGGCATCGCGCTGAAGGTGCGCGGCACCGGCCCGGGCGCACGCTCCGCCGAGCCCGAGGACGGGCACGACTCCCGCAGCGGCAGCGAGTCGCACGTCGCCGGGCTCGGATTGCCGCTGACCAAGGCCCTGGTTGAGGCCAATCACGGTTCGCTGCGCATCTCGACCCGGGGCAACGACGGCACCCTGGTGGAGATTCTTCTCCCAGGAACGGAATTCCGGACGGGGTGAGTGGCACGCCGAGACAATCCCCGGCCTTTGTCAGAGGACCGGTTCGAAATTCGTCGTCACCGTTAGACTCTTCAAGCGGGGCCGTGCAGACCATCCCACCGAGGGACGACGGCGGGACTTAGGGTCGGGCTCGAACGGGCCCCGACCTTGGGGCAGGAAAACCGGCTTGACAGCGCTCTCCGGGCGCCCCTAGCAGGAATTGTGTCGCCTTCGGCCGGATGCGGGTCGGGCGGGGGGCGGCGATTGGTGTTACGACGACGACGACGATAATCTTTGGAAGCCCCGGCTGCGCGGACAACTGCGATACGATCGGGCACCAATCAGGGAGACGCGAGATGGACGGGAAGGTCGTCGAGGTTCGGGACACATGGCGCGAGGGCGCCCATGTGGATGACGCCAAGTATCGCGAGATGTACGCCGCCTCGGTTGCCGACCCGAACGCGTTCTGGGGCGAGCACGGCAAGCGCATCGACTGGATGACGCCGTTCTCCAAGGTCAAGAACGCCAGCTTCGAGCCGGGCCAGGTCTCGATCAAGTGGTTCGAGGACGGCAAGACCAACGTCGCCTACAATTGCGTCGACCGCCACCTCGAGACCCGCGGCGACCAGACCGCGATCATCTGGGAAGGCGACGACCCGAACGAGTCGAAGCACATCACCTACCGCGAGCTGCATGCGCAGGTCTGCCGGATGGCGAACGTGCTGCGCAACCGCGGCGTCGAGAAGGGTGATCGCGTCACGATCTACATGCCGATGATCCCCGAGGCCGCCTACGCCATGCTGGCCTGCGCGCGCCTCGGCGCCGTGCACTCCATCGTCTTCGGCGGCTTCTCGCCCGATTCGCTGGCCTCGCGCATCGAGGGCTGCGCCTCGAAGATCGTGATCACCGCGGACGAGGGCCTGCGCGGCGGGCGCAAGGTGCCGCTGAAGGCGAACGTCGACGCGGCGATCGCGCGCCTCGGCAAGGACGTCGTCGACCACGTCGTCGTGGTGCGCCGCACCGGCAGCGACGTGGCGATGGAGCCGGGCCGCGACGTGTACTACCACGAGGCCGCCGAGCAGGTGACCGACGAGTGCCCGGCCGAGGCCGTGGAGGCCGAGCACCCGCTCTTCATCCTCTACACCTCGGGCTCGACCGGCCAGCCCAAGGGCGTGGTCCACACCACCGGCGGCTACCTCGTCTACGCGTCGATGACGCACCAGTACGTCTTCGATTACCGCGAGGGCGAGGTGTACTGGTGCACCGCCGACGTCGGCTGGGTCACCGGCCACAGCTACATCGTCTACGGGCCGCTCGCCAACGGCGCGACGACGCTGATGTTCGAGGGCATCCCGACCTACCCGTCGAATTCTCGGTTCTGGGACGTGGTCGACAAGCACAAGGTCAACATCTTCTACACCGCCCCGACCGCGATCCGCTCGCTGATGGGCGGCGGCGAAGGGCCGGTGAAGAAGACCTCGCGGGCCAGCCTGCGCGTGCTCGGGTCGGTCGGCGAGCCGATCAACCCGGAGGCCTGGGACTGGTACTACAAGGTCGTCGGCGACTCGCGCTGCGCCATCGTCGACACCTGGTGGCAGACCGAGACCGGCGGCATCCTGATCACCCCGCTGCCCGGCGCGACCCGGCTGAAGCCCGGCTCGGCCACGCGCCCGTTCTTCGGCGTGCAGCCGGCGATGGTCGATGCCGAGGGCAAGGTCCTGGACGGGCCGTGCGAGGGCAACCTCTGCATCACCGAGTCTTGGCCCGGCCAGATGCGCACCGTCTACGGCGACCACGAGCGCTTCGAGCAGACCTACTTCTCGACCTATCCGGGCAAGTACTTCACCGGCGACGGCGCCCGCCGCGACGCGGACGGCTATTATTGGATCACCGGCCGGGTCGACGACGTGATCAACGTCTCGGGTCACCGCATGGGCACCGCCGAGGTCGAGTCCTCGCTGGTCGCCCATGCGAAGGTCGCCGAGGCGGCGGTCGTCGGCTACCCGCACAACCTCAAGGGCCAGGGCATCTACGCCTACGTCACCCTCAACGAGGGCGAGGAGGGCGACGACGCGCTGCGCAAGGAGCTCGTGACCTGGGTCCGCAAGGACATCGGGCCGATCGCCTCGCCGGACCTGATCCAGTTCGCTCCCGGCCTGCCCAAGACCCGCTCGGGCAAGATCATGCGCCGCATCCTGCGCAAGATCGCCGAGGACGACTTCTCCTCACTCGGCGACACCTCGACGCTCGCCGAGCCCGCGGTGGTCGACGACCTGATCGAGAATCGACAGAACCGCGCCGTCTAGGGCCGGTCTGCGACGACGGGCGGGCCTCGACCCGCTCACCGAGGCGGATGCCCCAGGGCGTCCGCCTCCAACATGCAAAAAATGCAGTCATGTCGACCGGAAGGCGGGCCCGATCGCGGGTACCCCTTCATCGGAGGGAGCACACATGTCCATCACCACAAGCGGCCTCGACGGCCGCCCCGCCCCAGCGGTGCCGCGGCCCGGCAGCACCGCGTCCGGACCCGCCTACGACGAAGTCGCGAAGAGCCCGATCTTCCGCCAGCTCGTCCAGGAGCGCACGAGCTTCGGCTGGATCCTCACCGGCCTGATGCTGCTCGTCTATTTCGGCTTCATCGGCCTGATCGCCTTCGACAAGAGCCTGCTCGCGGTGAAGCTCGGCAGCGGCACCGCGTCGGTCGGCCTTCTCATGGGGGTCGTCGTGATCCTCTTCGCCTTCCTCCTCACCGGCCTCTACGTCATGCGCGCCAACACCCGCTACGACGCCCTGGCCGCCGAACTCAAGCGGAGCCTCGGACGATGATCCGCACCCTGTCATTCCTGGGAGCCGCCCTGCTGGCCGGCCCCGCGCTCGCGGCCGGCCCCGACATGGGCGCCGTGCAGCAGCAGGCGACGAACTGGCCGGCCATCGGCATGTTCCTGTTCTTCGTGCTGTTCACGCTGGGCATCACCTACAAGGCGGCCAAGGGCACCAAGTCCGCGGCCGACTTCTACGCCGCGGGCGGCGGCATCTCAGCCGGCACGAACTCGCTGGCGATCGCCGGCGATTACATGTCGGCGGCCTCGTTCCTCGGGATCTCCGGCCTCGTCTACACCTCGGGCTTCGACGGGCTGATCTACTCCACCGGCTTCCTCGTCGGCTGGCCGATCGTGCTGTTCCTGATCGCCGAGCGCCTGCGCAACCTCGGCAAGTTCACCTTCGCCGACGTGGCGAGCTTCCGCCTCGACCAGACCTCGATCCGCATCATCTCCGCGACCGGAACGCTGGTCGTGGTAGCGTTCTACCTGATCGCCCAGATGGTCGGCGCGGGGAAGCTGATCCAGCTCCTGTTCGGCCTGCCCTACCTCTACGCGGTGGTGATCGTCGGCGTGCTGATGATCGTCTACGTCGCCTTCGGCGGCATGAAGGCCACCACCTGGGTGCAGGTGATCAAGGCCTGCCTGCTGCTCGGCGGCGCCACCTTCATGGCCGGGGCCGTGCTGCTCAAGTACGGCTTCAACCCGGAGGCGCTGTTCGCCTCGGCCGTCGCCACGCATCCGAAGGGCGACGCGATCATGGCGCCCGGCGGCCTCGTGTCGAACCCGGTCGAGGCGATCTCGCTCGGCGTCGGCCTGATGTTCGGCACCGCCGGCCTGCCGCACATCCTGATGCGCTTCTTCACCGTCTCGGACGCCCAGGCCGCCCGCAAGTCGGTGTTCTACGCCACCGGCCTGATCGGCTACTTCTACATCCTCACCTTCATCATCGGCTTCGGCGGCATCGCCCTGCTGATGTCGGATCCGTCCTACTTCAAGCTCGGGCCGGCCGGCGCGTTCGACAAGCTGAAGGACATGCTCGGCGGGACCAACATGGTCGCCGTCAACCTCGCCAACGCGGTCGGCGGGCCGTACTTCCTCGGCTTCATCTCGGCGGTGGCGTTCGCGACCATCCTCGCGGTCGTCGCCGGGTTGACGCTGGCCGGTGCGTCCGCCGTCAGCCACGACCTCTACGCCCAGGTGATCGCCCGCGGGCGCACCACCGAGAAGCACGAGGTTAACCTCTCGAAGATCGCGGCGGTGGTGATCGGCATCGTGGCGATCTACCTCGGCTACGTGTTCGAGAACCAGAACGTGGCGTTCATGGTCGGCCTCGCCTTCTCGGTGGCGGCGAGCTGCAACTTCCCGGTCCTGGCCATGTCGATCCTGTGGCGCGGCACCACGACCTGGGGCGCGTTGCTCGGCGGCCTCGTCGGGCTGATCTCGGCGGTGACGATGGTGGTGCTCTCGAAGGCCGTGTGGGTCGCGACGCTCGGCCATGCGGCGGCGATCTTCCCCTACGACAACCCGGCGCTGTTCTCGATGCCGCTGGCGTTCGCGACGATCTGGATCGTCTCGACGCTCGACAAGTCGCGGCGGGCCGAGCGCGAGCGCGCCGCCTTCGAAGCGCAGTTCGTGCGCTCGGAGACCGGCATCGGTGCGGAGGGCGCCCACGCGCACTGACGCCCGCCACACCGGCGACGCCTTTCGAGGGGGCGCGGCATCCGCCGCGCCCCTTCTTCGTCGCGGCACGGCTCCGCGACAGGCCTGCTTCGCGCACGAGCCGAAGCAAACCTGTTACAACGTCTGCATTCCTTCCGTTCCGCCCGTCCGACCTGTTGGCAGAATCGAGGCCTCGGGTAACAATCGCGTGTTCGGTTCTTGCCGAACGGCCGGACGACGCGAGCGCGTCGTCCCAAGCCCGGTTCCGCGAAAGGAGCACCGGGACACGACGGATCGGGAGGAATTTCAAGATGGTTGCTGCAACCACAGTCCCACGGCCGGGAGACGCGGCACGGCCGATGACCTCGGCCGAGAAGCGCGTGATCTTCGCGTCGTCCCTCGGCACCGTGTTCGAGTGGTACGACTTCTACCTCTACGGCTCGCTCGCCGCGATCATCGGGGCGCAGTTCTTCTCGGCCTACCCGCCGGCCACGCGCGACATCTTCGCGTTGCTCGCCTTCGCCGCCGGCTTCATCGTCCGCCCGTTCGGCGCCCTGGTGTTCGGCCGCGTCGGCGACCTCGTCGGCCGCAAGTACACCTTCCTCGTCACCATCCTGATCATGGGCCTGTCGACCTTCATCGTCGGCATCCTGCCCAACGCCGAGACCATCGGCATCGCGGCGCCGATCATCCTGATCGTGCTGCGCCTCGCGCAGGGCCTCGCGCTCGGCGGCGAGTACGGCGGTGCCGCGACCTACGTCGCCGAACACGCCCCGAACGGACGGCGCGGCTTCTACACGAGCTGGATCCAGACCACCGCGACGCTCGGCCTGTTCCTGTCGCTGCTGGTGATCCTGGCGACCCGCTCGTTCACCGGCGAGGAGGCGTTCAAGGCTTGGGGCTGGCGCATCCCGTTCCTGGTCTCGGTGCTGCTGCTCGGCATCTCGGTCTGGATCCGCCTGCAGCTCTCCGAGTCGCCGGCCTTCAAGAAGATGAAGGAGGAAGGCACCACCTCCAAGGCGCCGCTGACGGAGGCCTTCGGCCAGTGGAAGAACGCCAGAATCGCGCTCATCGCCCTGTTCGGCCTCGTCGCGGGCCAGGGCGTGGTCTGGTACACGGGCCAGTTCTACGCGCTGTTCTTCCTGCAATCGATCCTGAAGGTGGACGGCTACACCGCGAACCTGCTGATCGCCTGGTCGCTCCTGCTCGGGACCGGCTTCTTCGTGTTCTTCGGATGGCTCTCGGACAAGATCGGCCGCAAGCCGATCATCCTGGCCGGCTGCGCGATCGCCGCCGCGAGCTTCTTTCCGCTGTTCCACGGGCTCACCTCGGTGGCGAACCCGGCGCTTGAGCGGGCGATCGACCAGGTGAAGGTCACGGTGGTGGCCGACCCGAAGGAGTGCGGGAACCTGTTCAACCCGGTGGGCACCCGCGTGTTCTCGGCGCCGTGCGACCTCGCCCGCGACTTCCTCTCGAAGTCGTCGGTGAAGTACGCCACCGAAGCCGGCCCCGCCGGCCAGCCGACCGTGGTCAAGGTCAACGACACCGCCGTGCCGTTCCCCGCCGGCAGCCCGGCCGCGGACTTCAACAAGGCCGCCACCGCGGCCCTGCAGGCGGCGGGCTACCCGAAGGCGAACGACGCCGGCATCGTGAAGATGTCGAATCCGTTCGACATCTTCCGGCCGCAGGTGGCGAGCGTGATCGGGCTGCTGTTCGTCCTCGTCCTGTTCGTGACGATGGTCTACGGGCCGATCGCGGCGATGCTGGTCGAGCTGTTCCCGACCCAGATCCGCTACACCTCGATGTCCCTGCCCTACCACATCGGCAACGGCTGGTTCGGCGGCCTGCTCCCGGCCACCGCCTTTGCGATGGTCGCCCAGACCGGCGATATCTATTACGGCCTCTGGTACCCGATCGTCATCGCCGTCGCGACGGTGATCATCGGCCTGTTCCTGGTGCCCGAGACCAAGGACCGCGACATCTACGCCGACGCGGACGCCCCGGCCCCGCGCCGCTGAGCGACGAGATCGTCGCCGCGCACGGATCGGCACGACAACGAGAAGGCCCTGCCGGTCGGCGGGGCCTTCCCTCATTCGAGGGGGCTGCGACGCCGCTCAGTGCCGGAAGTGGCGCACCCCCGTGAACACCATCGCCAGCCCGGCCGCGTCGGCGGCGCGGATCACGTCGTCGTCCCGCATCGAGCCGCCGGGCTGGATCACGGCGGTGGCGCCGGCCTCGGCCGCCGCCATCAGGCCGTCGGCGAAGGGGAAGAACGCGTCGGAGGCCACCACCGCGCCGACCGCGAGGCTGTCCGGGAGGCCGAGGCGCTGGGCACCCTCGGCGGCCTTCCAGGCGGCGATGCGCGAGGAGTCGACCCGCGACATCTGCCCGGCGCCGATGCCGACGGTGGCGCCGCCCTTGGCGTAGACGATGGCGTTCGACTTCACGTGCTTGGCGACCCGGTAGGCGAAGCGCAGGTCGGCGAGCTCGGCTTCCGTCGGCGCGCGCCGCGTGACCACATTCAGCGCCATGTCGTCGACGACCATGGCGTCGCGGCCCTGCACCAGCAGGCCTCCGGCGAGCGTGCGCACGGTCTCGCCCGCGGCTCGCGGATCCGGCAGGCCGCCAGCGAGCAGCAGGCGCAGGTTCTTCTTGGCGGCGACGATCGCGATCGCCTCCTCCGACGCCTCGGGAGCGATGATGACCTCGGTGAAGATCTTGACGATCTCGCGGGCGGCATCCGCGTCGAGGAGCCGGTTGAGGGCGACGATGCCGCCGAAGGCCGAGGTCGGGTCGCAGGCGAGCGCACGGGCATAGGCCTCGGTCAGGCTCGCGCCCTCGGCGACGCCGCAGGGATTGGCGTGCTTGATGATCGCCACCGCCGCCGCGCGGGCCGGATCGAACTCGGCGACGCACTCGTAGGCCGCGTCGGTGTCGTTGAGGTTGTTGTAGGACAGGTCCTTGCCCTGCACCTGCCGTGCGGTGGCGATCCCGGCCCGCGCGATCCCCGGCGCGCGGTAGAAGGCGGCCGCCTGGTGCGGGTTCTCGCCGTAGCGCAGGCCCTGCGCGAGCTGGCCGCCGAAGCTGCGGAACGGTGCCGTGCCGGCGGCTTCCACGTGGGCGGACATCCAGTTGGCGATCGCCGCATCGTAGGCCGCGGTGCGGGCATAGGCCTTCTGGGCGAGCTGCCGGCAGAAGGGCCGGGTGAGCGTGCCGCCGCCCTGCGCCAGCGCCTCCAGAACCGCGCCGTAGTCGGAGACGTCCGTCACCACCGCGACGTCGCCATGGTTCTTGGCCGCCGCGCGGATCATCGCCGGCCCGCCGATGTCGATGTTCTCGACGCAGTCGTCGTAGTCGCGTCCGGCCGCGATCGTCGCCTCGAACGGGTAGAGGTTGACCACCAGCAGGTCGATCGCGCCGATGCCGTGGGCGGCGAGCGCGGCCTGGTGCTCGGGGTTGTCGCGGATGGCGAGCAACCCGCCATGCACCGCCGGATGAAGCGTCTTCACCCGGCCGTCCATCATCTCGGGGAAGCCGGTGAGCTCGGCGACCTCGGTGACCGGCAGCCCGGCCTCGGTCAGCGCCTTGTGGGTTCCGCCGGTGGAGACCAGGGCGATGCCGCGCGCGCTCAGGGCGCGGGCGAAGTCGACGAGCCCCGCCTTGTCGGAGACGGAAAGGAGCGCGCGGGCAACCCGCACCTGATCATGCGACATCGTGGGTCTTGTCGTTTCGAGGGTGTTCCGGGCGCGGTAGCACGAATGGCCGCCGCCGGGCCAGAAGGCCGGTCAGGCCGCCGCGCTCGGCGTGCGTCCGGGTGCCGAGGCGAGGCGCTGGAACGTCCAGTCGACGCGCACGTCGTCGTGGACGGCCACGTGCAGCACGATCTGGTCGGTGCGGCGCGCGCCGGTGAGGCCGGCGAAGTAGACGCTCTCCTCCAGTCGGATCTCGGCGCCGGTGGCGTGGAAGGTCCAGACCTCGCCGAGCGGCGAGGACAGCTCGAGCCCGTCCTCCTGAAGGCGCACCGCGATCGCCGGGTGCAGGTGGAAGCGGATCGCCACGTCCTGCGTCCGCGGCCGGCCCTTCCTCGCGGACGCGCGCAGGAACGCGTCCTGCCCGTCGAGCCGCCCCTCGGCGCCGGCGAGCTGCCAGCGTCGCTCGTGGACGATGCCGTGGTCGCGGGCGTAGCCGTCGTGCCGGGCGGCGAGCACGGTGGAGGCGCCCTCGTCGCTGCGCTCGGCCTTCACCGCCGCCGGCCCGCGCAGGACCACGGGGCCGACGCGGCGTTCGAGCCACCGCGCCGCGACGCGTTCGTCCCACCACCCGCCGGACCCGAGGAAGCGGCAGGACGATGCGTCGGCGACGCAGGCGGTGGAGTGGGCGGCCGTGGTGCGGGCGAGCCGGCGCAGCTCCGGGCCGCTCGCGGGCAGGCCGCAATTGATCACGATCCGCTGCGGCCCGCTCGACATCTCGAACGACAGGCAGCCGGCCCCGGCATTGAGCGAGTACGGCAGCGGCGGCGGGGCGCCGACGTCGGCGATGACGACGATGCGGCCGCCTTCCAGCCGCTCGTAGCCGGAATTCGGCGCGTGCATCATCGGCTGCGCCAGGGCGCCGTCGTAGATCAGCAGCGTCGCGAGGTGATCGGCGGCCGTCGCGCCCATGCCGTTGAAATGGCTCAGCGAGGCGTCGGCGTGGCGCAGCAGGCGCAGCAGCGGCAGCATCCGGTCGATGGCGCGCAGCAGGGCCTCGGGCGGCTCGACGCTACGGCTGAGATAGCTCTGGCGCAGGGGCAGCAGGTCGAGGAGCAGCTCCATCGCGAAGCGCGGATCGCGCGAGCGGTGGCCGCCATCCGGCATGATCTGGCGGTCGAGCTCGCGCGACAGCACGCGGGTGGCGCGCCGCAGGATCGGCTGGATGCCCTCGCAGCACAGCCCGGCGAAGCAGAGCGCGACGGCCGCGTTCAGCCGCCATTGCGGCGGCACCCCGCGCCGCAGGTCGCGCTCGAGCTGCTGCGCCCCGCGGGCCAGCGCCCTGAGGAAGGTCTGGTAGAAGGCGTGGTCGGCCCCTTCCAGCACCAGCGGCGACTGGCTCAGGAACGAGATCAGCCGGCGGGCGGCCACCGGCGTCTGGCGCGCCAGCGTCGGGTCGCCGCGCCCGGCCACGAAATCGGCCACGAAGGCGCGGGCGTTGGCGCGGGCAAGCGCCGTATCGGCGGCGCGCAGGTGCCTGAGCCAGCCGAAGCCGTAGAGCACGTCGGCCCATTCCGGCGAGGGCGGCGTGTAGTCGAACGGCGAGCCGCCGCTCACCGCGAGCGAGCGCCCGGCGAAGACGAAGAGCCCGGCATAGATGTCGTCGGCGAAGGTGGCGTCGGAGGTGCGCAGGTCGTGCGGCGCGATCACGAGGCCGGTGACGCGGACGCGGGCGAGGATGTCCGGCGGCGCGGTGAAGCGGGCCGAGGCGGCGCGTGCGGTCCGGGCGACCTCGCGTCCGACCAGCCGATACAAGCGCCAGCGATCAGCCCCCCAACGCACGCGGTTCCCCTGAAGGCCGGTGCGCGGAGATCGGCGCCGGTCACTCTCACGATCAAGCTAGAGCGGGCGTCTTAACCATCGGTTTACGATCTGTCATTGCTGGAGGTGACGGGTGCCGCGGCGCCGGCCGACCGTTTCCCCGTGCCGGGTCGCCCGCCATGCTGCCTGATGGTCTCTGAATCCAAGGCTCCGCAAGACGCGGGCGATCGTGCCAAGCTCGTCGCCAACGAGAGCGCCAAGCTCACCGCGACCTACGTGAACGGCGTCGCCATCGCGATCCTGGCCGTGGGCGGCCTTGCACCTGTCTTCTCCGGGCGGCTCGCCGGCATCGACTTCGGAGCTGCGCTCCTGGGCGCCAACCTTCTCCTTTGCGCGATGACGAGTGCGGCCCTACATTGGCTCGGACGCAGAATTCTCAGGACCCTCCGATGAGCGATCCGCACGTTCTGTTGATGTTCGCCTTTCCGATTTGCGGATTGATGCTCGGCCTCTGGGCGTTTTGGCTGACGCGGCGAGCGCACGACTAGACTGCACGACGAGACGGGTCGCGGGACGACGCGGCTTGGCGCCGGCCGCCGTCCCTGTGGAAACCGATGAAAGCGGGGACGATCGGGCCGATTCGACGGTTCGTTGCCGGCAAAGTCTTGAACGCCCTAAGCCGTTTACCCGCCGAGCTTTTTTCCGATGTATCGAAGAAGCATCCAGCACCTGCCGGGGGGCAGCGTCTATGCGGTTCGATATCACCGAGGATCCGAGCGGCCTTTGGCTGTGGACGCTGGTCGACGACCGCAACGGACCGGTGGTGTGCTCGCCCGTCCGGTTCCGGACCCAGGTCCAGGCCTATGCCGACGTCGCCGCCTTCAAGGCGATGGTGTCGGGCGCCGGCGTGCTGGTCGGGCGCGGCCCGAAGCGCCGCAACTCCGGTGACGGCGGCGGTCAGCTCGGCCTGCTCTGAGCGTCACGACGGCCCCAGCGCCGCGCCGAACGCGCGCAGGTTGCTCCGCATCATGTCGAGATAGGTCGATGCCGGGCCGGCCGCCCCGGACAGCGCGTCGGAATAGACCTTGTCGCCGATCCGCGCGCCGCTCTCGCGCGACACCTGCTGCATCAGGCGCGGGTCGGCGATGGTCTCGATGAACACCGCCGGCACCTTGTCCTGGCGGACCTGCCGGATGATCCGGGCGACGTCCTGCGGGCTCGCCTCGCTGTCGGTCGAGACCCCCTGCGGCGCCAGGAAGGTCAGGCCGTAGGCGGCGCTGAAGTAGCCGAAGGCGTCGTGCGTGGTGATGACCTTGCGGTGCTCGGGGGGAATCCTGGCGAGCGTCGCGCGGATCTCGGCGTCGACCGCGTCGAGCCGGGCCAGATACGCCTCGGCGTTGCGGGCGTAGTCGGCGGCATGGCCCGGATCGACCCTCGCCAGGCCATCGCGGATGTTGGCGACGTAGACCTTGGCGTTCGGGATGCTCTGCCAGGCATGCGGGTCGGGGCTCGACGCCGGGTCGTGGCCGCCCGCGCCGCCGTGGTGATGGTCGTGCCGGCCGGGAATCGTCGCGACCCCGGCCGAGGCGACGACGACGGGCGCCTTCGAGCCGGAGGCGCGGATCAGCCGGTCGAGCCAGCCCTCGAAGCCCAGGCCGTTGACGAACACGATGTCGGCGGCGGCCAGCGTCCGCGAATCACCGGGCGCCGGGCTGTAGCCGTGGGCATCCGCATCGGGCCCGACGAGGGTGGTCACCGCGACGGCGTCGCCGCCGACCTGCCGCACGAGGTCGCCGAGGATCGAGAAGGTCGCCACCGCCCGCACGCGGTCTGCCGCGAAGGCCGGAACCGATGCGGCGTGCAGGCACAGCGCCAGGGCCGTCGCTCGGAGGAGGCCGAGTCGCGTCGTGGTCCGGGTCGCCATCGTCGAGCACTCCTCGCAGCCGTCCGGCGTGCTGATAGTGTAATAGTGTTACATCGCCAAGCCGCGCGCGGCGACATACCGCCGAAACACGGATGCGGTGTGATCGGTGCGGCAGCGGGACGGCCGGTCGGCTCGGCCGCGCTGCGGATCCGGCGGCACCCGATCCGGGCTCGCCGCGGAAGGAATGGAGACCGAGATGGTCGGACGTGTGATCAAGGGTGCCCTCGTCGCCGGCCTCGCCGGCCTTGCCCTGGCCGGCGCGGTCGCGGCGCGCGACGGCGAGGACGGCCCGCCCCGCCGCTGGGGCGGCCATTGGAGCCGGCTCTCCCCCGAGGACCGCGCGGCCTTCGCCGACGCCCGCATCGCGGCGCTCCATGCAGGCCTGCGCCTCAACGCCGACCAGGAGAAGCTGTGGCCGCCGGTCGAGACGGCGATGCGCGACCTCGCCCGCCAGCGCCGCGAGCGCATGGCCGCGATGCGCGATCGCAAGCGCATGGACGAGGACGCGCCGGCGGCGTTGCGCGCCATGGCGGATGCCGCCACCGCCCGCGGCGCGGCTTTGGGCAAGCTCGCCGACGCCTCGGGGCCGCTCTACGCCACCCTCGACCCCGACCAGAAGCGCCGGGCGATGATCCTGGCCGGGCCGATGGGCGGGCATCGGCACCGCCACGGCGGCCGTGGCGAGGACGGCGGCGAGGGCGAGCAAGGCCCCCGCGACGGGTGCTGACGCAGGCGGCGCTTGATCCGCGGCGGCCGGGGCGGCACACCCGCGCCACCGCCGCCTCGGGCGACGGTGGGCCGGCGCCCTTCGCCCGGACGATCTCGGAACCCGCGATGGCGCGCCTGAAGGGCGACACGATCCCCCTGCTCCGCCGGCTCTGGCGCGAGTGGCTGTCGCCGCACCGGGGCACGCTGGCCGTGGTGCTGGTGCTCATCGCTCTGGTCGGCGCCTCGACCGGCCTGTACCCGGCGCTGATCAAGGGCGCTTTCGACGCCTTCGACCGCAAGGATGCCGGCGCGCTGGCCTACGGCCCGCTGATCGTCATCGTCGTCACCTCGGTGCGCGGTTTCGCGCTGTTCGGCCAGACGGTGCTGACCAACCGTGTCGTGACCCGGGTCGAGGCCGACATGCAGGCCGCGCTCTACGGGCACCTGATCGACGCCGACCTGGCGCAGCTCGGGCGCGAGAGCCCAGCCGCCTTCACACAGCGCTTCACCACCGACTTCGCCTTCATCAAGGAGGCGCTGACCCGGATCTCGACCGTGCTGCTGCGCGACGTCGCCATGCTCGTCGGCCTCGTCGCGGCGCTGATCTGGATGGATCCGGTGCTGACGCTGGTGGCCGCGGTCACCGTGCCCTTCGTCGCCGGGCCGATCGGGCGGATCGGCAAGAAGCTCAGGCGCGTCTCCACCACCACCCAGGAGCAGATGGGTGCCACCGCCAGCCTGATTTCCGAGAGCCTCCAGGGGGTGCGCATCGCAAAAACCTACGCGATGGAGGGCTACCTCAAGGGCCGCGCGGCCGACGCGCTCGACTCGGTCCGGCGCCTGAAGATGAAGGCCGCCAACGCCCGCGGGCGCCTCGACCCGCTGCTCGAGGTCGGCGGCGGGTTCGCCGTGGCGGCGGTGCTGATGCTGGTCGGCCAGCGGGTGATGGCGGGCGAGCGCACGGTGGGCGACTTCACCGGCTACGTCGCCGCGCTCCTGCTCGCCGCCCAGCCGGCCCGCGCGCTCGGCACCCTCAACGCGATCCTGCAGGAGGCGGCCGCCGCGCTGACCCGCTACTTCGCGCTGATGGACGAGGCGCCGACGATCCGGGAGGCGCCCGCCGCCGTCGCGCTGAGGCGGGGACCGGGCGAGATCGCCTACCGGAACCTGCACTTCCGCTACCGGCCGGACGCGCCGGCGCTGGAGGGCATCGACCTCGTCGTGCCGGCGGGCTCGACCACGGCGCTGGTCGGCCGCTCGGGCTCGGGCAAGTCCTCTCTGCTGAACCTCGTGCCCCGCCTCTACGACGCCACCGCCGGAACGGTGGCCATCGACGGGCAGGACGTGCGCGGGGTGACGCTGGCGTCGCTGCGCGCGGCCGTCGCGGTGGTGTCGCAGGAGGTGGTGCTGTTCGACGACACCATCGCCGCCAATATCGGCTTCGGCCGGCCCGGCGCCACGATGCCCGAAATCGTCGCCGCCGCGGAGGCCGCCGCCGCCCACGGGTTCGTCGCGCGGCTGCCCGAGGGCTACGACTTCCGCGTCGGGCCCGCCGGCGGGCGGCTCTCGGGCGGCGAGCGCCAGCGCATCTCGCTCGCCCGCGCCTTCCTCAAGGACGCGCCGATCCTGCTCCTCGACGAGGCGACCTCGGCCCTCGACTCGGAATCCGAGCGCCTGGTGCAGGACGCGCTGACCCGGCTGATGAAGGGCCGCACCACCCTGGTCATCGCCCACCGGCTCTCGACCGTGCGCGAGGCCGACCTGATCGTGGTGATGGAGGCCGGCCGCGTCGTCGAGTCCGGGCGGCACGAGGCCCTGATCGCCCAGGGCGGAGCCTATGCCCGCCTGCACCGGATGCAGCTTTCGGACGACCCGGCACCGGCGCCGGTGTCGTGAGCCGAATCGGGTCTCGCGCGTAATCCCCGCGTCACGGGACGGGAACGGGCGATGACGGGCGAGACCTTCGGACGGACGGCGGACGGGGAGACGGTGACGCGCTTCACCCTGGTGCGCGGGCCGCTGCGCGTGCAGGTGCTCGATTACGGCGGGATCGTCACCGCGATCGAGACGCCGGATCGCGGGGGGCGCGTCGGCAGCGTCGTGCTCGGCCTCGATACGGTGGCGGGCTACGAGACCAAGAGCCCGCATTTCGGCGGCCTGATCGGGCGCTTCGCCAACCGCATCGCCAAGGGGCGCTTCACGGTCGACGGCCACGCCTACGCCCTGCCGATCAACGAGCCGCCGAACGCGATGCATGGCGGGCCGCGCGGCTTCGACCGGCGGATGTGGCGCGTCGAATCGGTCGATGACGCGCACCTGACGCTCGCGCGCCGCTCGCCCGACGGCGAGGAGGGATTTCCGGGCAACCTCGACGTCGCGGTGACCTACGGCCTGCCCGAGGACGGGACGCTGCGGATCGACTACCGCGCGCATACCGATCGCCCGACCGTGCTCAACCTGACGAACCACGGCTACTTCAACCTGGCGGGCGAAGGCGCCGGCGACGTCATGGGTCACGTCGTCACGATCCCGGCCGACGCGGTGCTGGAGACCGACGCGACGCAGGTGCCCACCGGCACGCTGCGGCCGGTGGCCGGCACGGCGTTCGACTTCCGCACCGGCATGGCGCTCGGCCGGCGCATCCGCGAGGGCGATCCGCAACTCGCGATCGCCAAGGGCTACGACCACTGCTTCGTCCTCCGCGATGCGGACGGACGGCTGCGGCCGGCGGCGACCTGCATCGAGCCGGGGAGCGGGCGCCGCCTCGACGTGGCGACGACGCTGCCGGGCCTGCAGCTCTACACCGGCAACAACCTCGACGGGACGCTGATCGGCCCGAGCGGCCGGATCTACCGCTCGGGCGACGCGGTCTGCTTCGAGACGCAGGCCTTCCCCGACGCCCCGAACCACCCCGGCTTCCCGCCGGTGGTGCTGCGGCCCGGCGAGCGTTTCGCGTCGGCGACGACCTACCGGTTCTCGCTCGCCTGATCGGCGTCCGCCCGCGCCGCCCGGCGTGCGGCGACCGCGTCGGCGAGCAGGCACAGGATCTCGAAGGCGAGCTGGCCGCCGGTGAGCGCGGTGAGCCCCGACGGGTCGAGGGGGGGCGCCACCTCCACGAGGTCGGCGCCGACGAGGTCGAGGCCGCGCAGGCTGCGCAGCAGGGCCAGCGCCTCGCGGGTGGTCAGCCCGCCGATCTCCGGCGTGCCGGTGCCGGGCGCATAGGCCGGGTCGAGGCTGTCGATGTCGAAGCTGAGATAGGTCGGGCCGCGGCCGGCGATGGCGCGGGCCTCGGCCGCGACCTCCGGCATGCCGCGGCCGGCGGCCTCCTCCATGGTGATGACGCGGATGCCCCGGGCGCAGGCCCAGTCGCGCTCGTCCGCCGCATCCATGCTGCCGCGGATGCCGATCTGCACGCAGCGCCGCGGATCGAGCACGCCGTCCTCCACCGCGCGGCGGAACGGGGTTCCGTGGGTGAGCCGGGTGCCGCCGTACTGCGCGTCGTCGGTGTCGCTGTGGGCGTCGATGTGCACGAGGCCGAGCGGCCGGTCGCGCCCGAGCGCCCGGAGGATCGGATAGCTGATCAGGTGGTCGCCGCCGACGCCGAGCGGCACGATGCCGGCCGCTCTGAGTCCGCCCATGAACGCCTCGATCCGCCGGCAGGTCTCGCCGGCGTCGATCGGGTTCACCGGCACGTCGCCGAGGTCGGCGCAGGCCGCCAGCGCGTAGGGCGCGAGCCCGCTCGCATGGTTGATCGCCCGCGTGCCGGTCGAGGCCTCGCGCACGCCGCGCGGGCCGAGGCGGGTGCCCGGCCGGTTCGTGGTCGCCCCGTCGAACGGGATGCCGACGAGGCCGATCTCGACGCCATCGGCGCTTCGCGGATCGCGGCAGGGCAGCCGCATGAAGCTCGCCACGCCGGCAAAGCGCGGCGTCTCCATGCCGGAGGCCGGACGGAACGCCGCGATGCGAGCCGCATCCGCCTCGCTCACCCTGTGCACCACGCTGGTCCCTCCCCGGATCGCCCGGTATCATCCCGGGCCGGCCCGGCGCGATCAAGCCGGATGCGCCGATCCGCGTTGACGACGCGGCGTCCCGTGGCTATAGAGCCGGCTCTGCCGAGGGCCCGTGCGGTTGCACGCGTCGTCGGCTTCGCCATTCGCCACACCCAGCGCAGACCGATCCGAGGCTCCCCGAGCTCGAAGGTCCCCGCCCTTTGATACGAGGATGCCCATGGCCAACACCGTGTCGGCCAAGAAAATGACCCGCAAGATCGCCAAGCGCACGGCGATCAACCGCTCGCGCCGCTCCCGGATGCGTACCTTCGTCCGCAAGGTCGAGGAGGCCATTGCCGCGGGCGTGCAGTCCGACGCCCTCAGCGCGCTCCGCGCCGCCGAGCCGGAGATCATGCGGGCCGCCCAGAGCGGCATCGTTCACAAGAACAATGCCTCGCGCAAGGTTTCGCGCCTCGCCGCCCGCGTGAAGGCCCTGGCCGCCGCCGCCTGAGCGCGGCCGCTGTCGGCACCGCCGACGCGCCATCAGGTCCCGATACGAAAAAGCCCGGCCTTCGCGCCGGGCTTTTTCGTGTGCCCGAGCCATCGCGGCCATGATCTCATTCGTCGGGACGGCGAGCGCGCTCGACGCGAGGCGCGTACCCTCCGCGATCGCCCTCCCCTGAGGCGGGCTGCTGCATCTTGCGCATGATGGCAGCCGGTGAGCCTTCGAAGGCCCGCACGGCCCCCTCCCCCGTCCGGGAGAGGGTCGGGGTCGGGGTGAGACCTGCCCGGAAGGACCTGTCCCCTCACCCTGTCCCCTCACCCTGCCCCCTTGACCCTGTCCCCCTGCCGAACGGGAGAGGGCACCGGCGCCGCGCCGGCACGATGCCGTCGTTCAGTCGCCGTCGCGGGGTCGAGCAGTGCGGAGATCCGGGCGCCAGCCTGGGCGATGCGGACCGATCGTTGCCCGCGACACCGCCGTCGAGACGCGCTCCGGAAGCGCCTGAGGGCGCGGTCGATGTTCGCGCCTTGTCCGCGCTTGGCGCGTGACGAAGCGTTAACCCATTTTCAAAAATCCATTTCGTTGCGGAGTCTTCGGGGCGGGTGTAGCTTAACAAAACCTCACCACGCCCCAGCAAACCCACAGCATCTCCGCCACCAAGCCGAATCATGCGTCGAATCAAAGCCGTATCGTGTGTCGCTTCGACTCCGCTCGACTCGCCGAAGTGGCGGTCAAGGCTTTCCCCGCAAGTCCCACTGTTAAAACTACCGTAGGCAATTGTTGATAGGCTCTTCAAATCGACCAGCAGCGTCGTCGGACGGGTTGACTCCCTCCGATTTTTGCGCCCCGCCCGTGTTCACGGGGTGTTCCAGTGTGCGTGCGTACGCCCCGTCGGCGGGTCTCCCGTCCTCGGTGCGAGGAGAGTGTCAGTGATGCATGTCGACGAGAGCGTGTCGGGCGGCGGCGGAAGCGGCGGAGGAAACGGGTCCACGGAGGCCGCCGCAGCCTGGGGACGGGTGAAACGCCGCCTGCGGGCCGAGCTCGGCGAGGACGTGTTCGCGAGCTGGTTCGCCCGCCTGGAGCTGGATTGCGTCGTCGGCGGCACCGCCCGCCTGACCGTGCCGACCCGGTTCCTGAAGAGCTGGATCGAGTCGCACTACCTCGACCGGGTGCTGAACACCTTCAAGGCCGAGGTCGAGGAGGTCGGCCGCATCGAGGTCGGCGTGCGCGGCACCACCGCCCCCGTCCGCCCGGTGGCGCCCGGCGCCCCGAAGCCCGGCCCGACCAGCGGCCCGCTCGCCCGCCTCCACGCCGCCGGCACGCCCGCCCCGATGCCGACGACCCCGGCGCCCGACATGCGCGCCGAGATCGCCGGCGAGCTCAACGGCGCGCCCCTCGACGCGCGGCTCACCTTCGCGAACTTCCTGCTCGGCCGGTCGAACTCCCTGGCGCATGCCGCCGCCGACCGCGTCGCCCGCCACGATGGCGAGGGTGCGCTCTACAACCCGCTCTACTTCCATGCCGGCGTCGGCCTGGGAAAGACCCACCTGCTGCACGGCATCGGCCACGCCGGCCGCGAGGCCGGCCGCCGGGTGATCTACCTCACGGCCGACCGCTTCATGTACGGCTTCGTCAACGCCCTGAAGACCCAGAACGCGCTCGCCTTCAAGGAGCGCCTGCGCGGCATCGACCTGCTGATCCTCGACGACGTGCAGTTCATCCAGGGCAAGTCGATCCAGGCCGAGTTCGGCCACACCATCAACGCGCTGATCGATGCCGGCCGTCAGGTCGTCGTCGCCTCCGACCGGCCGCCGACGGAGCTCGAGGCGCTCGACGAGCGCGTCCGCTCGCGCCTGGCCGGCGGCCTCGTGGTCGAGATCGGGATGCTGGACGAGCAGCTGCGCGCCTCGATCCTCTCCGCGCGGCTCGCCGCCGTGCGGGTGGCGCATCCGAGCTTCGAGGTCTCGCCGGCGGTGGCGACCTACGTGGCCCGCGCGATCACGGCCAACGGCCGCGACCTCGAGGGCGCCGTGAACCGCCTGCTGGCCCATGCCACGCTCACCGGCACCGCTGTGACCATGGAGACGGCCGAGACCGCGATCCGCGACCTCGTGAAGAACCGCGAGCCGAAGCGGATCAAGATCGAGGACATCCAGAAGCTCGTCGCCTCGCGCTACAACGTCTCGCGCTCCGACATCCTCAGCGAGCGCCGCACCGCCGCGGTGGTGAAGCCGCGCCAGATCGCGATGTACCTGTCGAAGGTGCTGACCCTGCGCTCGCTGCCCGAGATCGGCCGCCGCTTCGGGGGGCGCGACCACACCACGGTGCTCCACGCCGTGCGCAAGATCGAGAAGCTGATCGGCGAGGACGCGGTTCTCGGCGACGAGGTCGAGCTCCTGAAGCGCATGCTGCAGGATTGATCCTGCTGCGTCCCTCCCCTCTCGCGGGGCGGGACGCGCGGGGCGGGTCGTCGGCCCGTCCAGCCCCCGATCGCCCTGTGCGAGGGACGAATCGCGCCCTTGCCTTCGCGCCGCCGCTTCGCCAAGCTGAACGGCCAAACTCCGAACCCGCCGGCCGCGGCGGCGTTCGAGCACGGTCCTTCGAGCATTCAGAGTACTGCGATGAGAGTCACTGTCGAGCGTGCGGCCCTCCTACGGTCGCTCGGCCACGTGCACCGCGTCGTGGAGCGGCGCAACACGATCCCGATCCTGTCGAACGTGCTGCTGCGTGCCACCGACGGCGGCCTCCAGCTGCGGGCGACCGACCTCGACATCGAGGTGACCGAGACCGTGCCGGCCGACGTCTCGGATCCGGGTGCCACCACCGTGCCGGCCCACGTGATCTACGACATCGTGCGCAAGCTCCCCGAGGGCGCGCAGGTCTCGCTCGAGACCGGCGGCGAGTCCGGCCAGATGACGATCCGCTCCGGCCGCTCGCGCTTCGCGCTCGGCGCCCTGCCGGAAGGCGACTTCCCGGACCTCGCCGCGGGCGAGCTGCCGCACAGCTTCGGCATCGCGGCCGCCGACCTCAAGCGCCTGATCGAGAAGACCCAGTTCGCGATCTCGACCGAGGAGACGCGCTACTACCTCAACGGCATCTATCTCCACACCATCGAGGCGGAGGGGCTGAAGCTGCGCGCGGTCGCCACCGACGGTCACCGGCTCGCCCGCGTCGAGATCGACGCGCCGGAGGGCAGCGCCGGCATGCCGGGCATCATCGTGCCGCGCAAGGCGGTCGCCGAGATCCAGAAGCTCGTCGACGACGGCGGCGACAGCGTCGCCATCGACCTCTCGCCCGCCAAGATCCGCCTGCGCTTCGCCTCCGGCGTGACGCTGATCTCCAAGCTGATCGACGGCACCTTCCCCGACTACCAGCGCGTCATCCCGGCCGGAAACGACAAGCGCCTCACCGTCGAGCGCGAATCCTTCGCGCGGGCGGTGGACCGGGTCTCGACGATCTCGTCGGAGCGCGGCCGGGCGGTGAAGCTCGGCCTGCAGGAGGGCCGCCTCTCGCTCTCGGTCAACAACCCGGATTCGGGCAGCGCGACGGAGGAGCTCGACGTCGACTACGAGGCCGCCGGCCTCGATATCGGCTTCAACGCCCGCTACCTCCTCGACATCACCGGCCAGCTCGAGGGCGACACCGCCCTGTTCAAGCTCGCCGATCCGGGCTCCCCGACCCTGATCCAGGACCGCGAGGGCGCCTCGGCGCTGTACGTGCTGATGCCGATGCGGGTGTGAGCGAGGCACCGGTTTCGCACTCGGGTGGGGCATCGAACGAGACGGATGATGCGGATGCGCAGCGCCTCACCCGCCTGACAGCCCGCGACTTCCGCAACCACGCCGATCTCGACCTGCCGCTGTCGGACCGCTTCGTCGCGCTCGTCGGCGAGAACGGGGCGGGCAAGACCAACATCCTGGAGGCGATCTCGCTGTTCGCGCCCGGCCGCGGACTGCGGCGGGCCGAGTTCTCGGCGATGGCGCGCAAGGACGGCCCCGGCGGGTTCGCCGTCTCGGTGACGCTGGCGCGCGACGGGGCGGAGCACCGCCTCGGGACCGGATGCGAGCCGCCGGGCTTCGACGGCCGCATCAGCCGGCTCTGCCGGATCGACGGGGCCGGCGCGCCCTCCCCGGTCGCCTTCTCGGAGTTCCTGCGCGTGGTCTGGCTGACGCCGGACCTCGACGGGCTGTTCCGCGGGCCGGGCGGCGACCGCCGCCGCTTCCTTGACCGGCTCGTGCTCGCGGTCGATTCCGGCCACGGCGCCCGCGTCTCGGCGATGGAGCGGGCGCTGCGCTCGCGCAACCGCCTGCTGGAGGAGCGCCCGAACGACGGCCGCTGGCTCGACGCGATCGAGCGCGAGGTCGCCGAGCTCGGCGTCGCCGTCGCGCTCGCCCGCCGCGAGACCACCGAGCGACTGGATCGCCTGATCCACGAGACCCGCGACGACGCGCAGCCGTTTCCCTGGGCGGCCCTGCGCCTGGAGGGCGACCTCGACGACCTCGTCGCGGTCTGGCCGGCGCTCGAGGCGGAGGACCGCTTCCGCCTCGCCCTCGCCCGGGGGCGCCCGCGCGACCGCGCCGCCGGGCGCACGCTGTCGGGCCCCCAGACCAGCGACCTCGTGGTCCGCCACGGCCCGAAGGACGTGCCGGCCGCCACCGCCTCGACCGGCGAGCAGAAGGCGCTGCTGATCGGCCTCGTGCTCGCCCATGCCAAGCTGGTGCGGGCGATGAGCGGGATCGCGCCGCTGATCCTCCTCGACGAGGTCGCCGCCCACCTCGACCCCCGCCGCCGCGCCGGCCTGTTCGCGGCGCTCGACGCGTTGCCGGGGCAGGTGTTCATGACCGGGGCCGACGCGGCGATGTTCGCCGAGCTCGGCGGGCGGGCCGATGTGATCGGCATCGCCGACGGGCGCATCGCGCGGCCCTGATCTCGACCGTCGTGACCACGATGCCGCTGTCCAGCCTCGCCTTCTTCGCCGCCGTCTATGCCATCGCCGTCGCCGCGCCCGGCCCGGGCATCGCCGCGCTCGTGGCGCGGGTGCTGGCGCGGGGGACGCCGGGGATCATCGGCTTCGCGGCGGGGTTCGTCGCGGGCGATCTCATCTGGTTCTCGCTGACGGTGGCGGGCCTTGCCATGGTGGCGCAGACCTTCGCGATCGGATTCGTCGTCCTGAAATACGTCGGCGCGATCTATCTCGCGTATCTCGCCTGGGGAGCCTGGACCGCCCGCACCGACGCGGTCGAAGCCGCGCCCATGGCCGGACACGGCGCCGTTCGCCTGTTTCTCGGCGGACTGACCCTCACTTTGGGCAACCCGAAGGTGATCCTGTTCTTCCTGGCCCTGCTGCCGACTGTCGTCGACCTCGATCATCTCACGCCGCTGGGCATCGCGGAGATCGCGGCGACGATCGTCGTCGTGCTGAGTGCGGTGCTGGCGGCCTATGTGCTCGCCGCGGCCCGCGCGCGCCGGGTCTTCACGTCGTCTCGCGCCCGTCGCGCGATCAATCGTGGGGCCGGAACGGTCATGGCCGGCGCCGCCGTCGCCATCGTCGCGCGCTGACCCTCAAGCCATCGCCGAGCGAATGTCGGTCTGCGGAAAGTCGTCGCCGACGAAGAGCAGGGGAACGTCGTGGACCTGGGCGCAGGCATAGGCGAAGCAGTCGCCCAGATTGAGCTGTGCCGGATGCCCGCGGCCCTTGCCGTAGCGTGCATGCGCGGCGAGGGCTTCGTGGCTTTCCGCCGCGGCGATCGGCACCAATCGGATGCCGGCGGCCAGGAGGAACCGTTCGATCTGCGATTCGGAGTTCGCGACGTCCTGACTCAACTTTCGCGAGAGGGCCATGACGGTCTCGAAGACGGCAAGCGCCGAGGTGATCGGTGCTTCGGCTTGGTCGAGGCACCGGATCAACGCCGCCGCTGGCGGCTCTGCGCTCATGATCGCGACCATGGCAGAGGCATCGACGAACATCACTCGTCGTTCAGGCCGTCGTAGAAGGCCTTGTCGGCCTCCAGACCCGTTCGCGGTACGGCGGCGATCTCATCGAGCAGGGGCCGCAACCGTTCGGCCAGCGGTAGGGCGCGATCCCGCCGCTCCAGTTCGTTGGCCAGCGCGATCTTCACCGCCTCGGTCTTGCTGACCCGGGCGAGGGCCGCCAGTTTGTCGGCGAGGCGGTTCACCTCCTCGCTTCGGATGTTCAGCGGCATCGCGCGCCTCCGTGTAGACAATCTGCTGTTAGTGTATACGCACCCCGGCGGCAAGCCGTGGTTTCACCTGGGACAGGCATGACCTCACGACTCGACGATGCGCGGCGCGCCCTCAAGACCACCTTCGGCTACGACGATTTCCGACCCGGCCAGGACGAGGTGATCGAGGCGGTGCTCTCGGGCGCGGACGTGTTCGCGGTGATGCCGACGGGCTCGGGCAAGTCGATGACCTACCAGCTGCCGGCGCTGGTGGAGGATTCGCTCACCGTCGTGGTCTCGCCGCTGATCGCGCTGATGCACGACCAGGTGCAGCAGATGCGCGGCTTCGGCGTCGCGGCAGCGACCCTGAACTCGTCGGTGGCCGAATCTGTCTCGCGCGAGACCTGGCGGATGATCCGCGCGAACGAGCTGCGGCTGCTCTTCGTCTCGCCCGAGCGCCTGCTGATGGACGGCTGCATGGACGCGCTGCGCGGCGCGGGCGTCCGCCGGCTCGCGGTCGACGAGGCGCATTGCGTCTCGCAATGGGGCCACGACTTCCGCCCCGAATATCGCGCGCTGTCCCGCGCCCGTGAGGCGCTCGGCGACGTCCAGACCGTGGCGCTGACGGCGACCGCCGACAAGGCGACGCGGGCCGAGATCGCCGAGCGCCTGTTTCCCCAAGGGCGCGACCTCAAGACCTTCGTCCACTCCTTCGACCGGCCGAACATCGGCCTGACCTTCGCCGCCAAGGACAACCCGACCCGGCAGATCGAGCGCTTCCTGAAGCACCGCCGCTCCGAGAGCGGGATCATCTACTGCTCGTCGCGCAAGCGCACCGAGCAGCTGGCCGAGAGCCTGAAGAAGGACGGCTTCAACGCGTATCCCTACCATGCCGGGCTCGACCAGGGCACGCGTATGCGCAACCAGGACACCTTCCTGCAGGAGGACGGCGTCGTGATGACCGCGACGGTGGCCTTCGGCATGGGCATCAACAAGCCCGACGTGCGCTTCGTCTGCCACGCCGACATGCCGGGCAACGTCGAGGGCTACTACCAGGAGATCGGCCGCGCCGGCCGCGACGGGCTGCCCGCCGACACGCTGACTCTCTACGGCCTCGACGACATGGCCCTGCGCCGCCGCCAGATCGACGAGAAGGAGGTGCCGGACGAGCGCCGCCGCGTCGAGCGGCGCAAGCTCGAGGCGATGATCGCGCTGTGCGAAGGCGCGGCCTGCCGCCGGCAATCGCTGCTCGCCTACTTCGACGAGGCCAGCGGCCATTGCGGCCGGTGCGACCTCTGCCGCGGCGGCGTCACGCTCGTCGACGGCACGGTCCCGGCCCAGAAGATCCTCTCGGCGATCGTGCGCACCGGGCAGCGCTACGGCGCGGCCTATGTCTGCGACGTGGTCCACGGCAAGGTGAGCGAGCCGATCCGCCGCAACGGCCACGAGCAGCTCAAGACCTTCGGCGTCGGCGCCGACAAGCCGGTCGCCGCGTGGCGCGCGATCCTGCGCCAGCTCTTCGCCGCCGGCGCGGTGGCCGAGAACACCGACGGCTACGGCGGCCTCACCATGACCGACAAGGGCGAGGCGATCCTGTTCGGCCGCGAGCCGGTGCAGCTCCGCCCCGACCCGGAGCCGAAATCGGCCGAGCCGCGCGAGCGCCGCCGCGCGGGCGCCGTGCGCGACGCCGGCTCGGACGACCTGAGCCCGGCCGACGAGGCCCTGTTCCAGCACCTGCGCGGCCTGCGCGCCACCATCGCGCGCGCCGACAACATCGCCGCCTTCATGGTGTTTCCCGATCGGACGCTGATCGAGATGGCCAAGGGCAAGCCGGTGGATCTCTACGCGCTGCGCACCGTCCACGGCGTCGGCGAGCGCAAGCGCGAGGCCTACGGCGAAAGGTTCGTCGCCGCGATCGCCGAGTTCCTGGCGCATCCCCCGGCGGCGTGACGGGCGGAGCCGGCATCGGCGACGTCTCAGCTTGTAGGCTCGCTCGACAAGCTTCTCGCGACCCACGCCAGACGTGCGGAGAGCCGTGGGCGCTCCTCCGACGCAGCCATCCGTGGTGGTCGAGCAAACGCAATTCCGCGCGGGAAGCGAACCTTGACCGCGGGAAGGCGTCCTACGGCATCGCCGTGGCCCACTGCCGGGTGTTTGCGGTTGAAGCAGCGGCTTTCGCGGACCGACCCAAGCTAGGTCAACTTCCTCGGTCCGGCCAACCCCCATCGGATACGTATGACCGCTTGGGTGCCATTCGACTTTTGTACAGTCTGGGATGGACGCCAAGGCAGGCGGGGCGGCGGACAATCTGCCGCCCGCGCGCTGCGGCTCGGCCTTCTCCGCTCTCAACCGTGAGCGGGCGGGTGGCGATGTCCGCCTCGATCGATCCGTCGCCCGGGAGCGGACAGGCCGAAAGCCACTCTTTGCGGTGCCCCCCGAGTTTTTCAACGGGTCATAACGCCGGCGTCTTTTCGCTCGTCTCCGGGGCGTGCCGTCGTGTAGGGAGCCGGCATCCTTCGATAGCAACAGCGCCGGAACGCTCCGTCATCACCCGATTCAGCGACACGCCCACCGCCGATCCGCAAGAGGTGGTCAGGCGCCAGGTCTTCTACCTGCCCGGCTTCGATCCGCGCCAGCCCGAGACCTACTGGGGCCTCTTCCGTCGCGAGAGCCGGCTGACGGCCGCGCGCCGCGGGCTCGACATCGCGGTGAGCGACCCGTCGCGCAGCGCCGACCGCCTCAGCCTCGACTGGACCGTCGAATCGGGGGGCACCCGCACGCGCTACGGCCTGCTGCGCTGGGACGACATCGTGCGTGCGCGCTTCCCGCGCCCCAACTGGCGGCGCCTCCTCACGGTGCCGGCCCTGCTGTGGCGGCTCAGGCGCTCGGGCTACGAGCGGCGCCTGCGCCGCGAGGGGCGCAGCTTCGCCATGGTGATCTTCGGCGTCCAGTACCTGTTCCTGGTGTTCGTGGCGTTGAGCCTCGGGCTCGCCGCGCTGCTGCCGCTGGCGCTGCCGGCCGACTGGCGGCCGTGGTCGTGGCTCGCGGTACCGGTCGCGGCCTACGCGATCCTGGCCGGGATCATGGCGATCACCCGCGGCAAGCCGTTCTACTGCGCCCACCTCGTCGACGACACCGCCTTCACCCACGACCACGCCGCCGGCCGCGAAGCCCGGATGCCCGAGCGCCTCGACGCCATGGCCGCGCGCATCGCCGCCGCCGAGGGCACCGCCGACGAGGTCGTGGTGATCGGCCATTCCTCGTCGAGCTTCCTCGGGGTCGAGGTGCTCGACCGGATCCTCTCGGCCGATCCCGCCTTCGGCACCCGCGGCACGCCGGTCTCGTTCGTGACGCTGGGCAGCGTGATCCCCTGGATCGCCCTCGACCGCCCCGCGGTGAAGTTCCGGGCGGCGCTCGCGCGCTTCGCCGCCGCCGACCAGATCCGCTGGCTCGACGTGCGCGCGCCGTGGGACTGGCTGTCGATCCACCTGCGCGATCCGCTGACCGCCTCCGACGTTCCTTCGCCCGACCGCGGGCGCCCGGCCACGCGCTACGTCCGGCTGGAGGACCTGATCGAGCATCGTCTCATCCGAGGCCGACGATTCAACCTGTTCCAGATGCACTTCCAGCTCTTGATGTCGAGCCTGGACACGGACGGGTTCGACTACATCGCCCTGGTCTCCGGGCCGGAGCCGGTGCACGCGGCGATCGACCGCCGGTGCGGGGCGCGGCCGGCGAGCCCGTCCGAAGGCGGCGCGACGGCCGTGCCGGTCCGCGCCTGAGCGCTCCGACCCCGGGACGGGCCGGGCGGATGTGTGATCGAATGTTGCCAGGGCGGGCGCTTACCCTCTAGAGCCGTGGCGACTCCCGAGCCGGCGCCGACCTTGCCGACGGCGCCATCTCCGATCGGGACCGGATTTTCGTCGAGACCGCCGCATGTTCCGCAACGATGTCCCGATCACGCCCGAGCTCGTCCGCCAGCACGGCCTGACGCCGGACGAGTACCAACGGTTCCGCGGGTTGATCGGGCGCGATCCGACGCTGACCGAGCTCGGCATCGTCTCGGCGATGTGGAACGAGCACTGCTCGTACAAGTCGTCGCGCAAGCACCTGCGCGGATTGCCGACGACGGGGCCGTGGGTGATCCAGGGGCCGGGCGAGAACGCCGGCGTCATCGACATCGGCGACGGCCTCGCCTGCGTCTTCAAGATGGAAAGCCACAACCACCCGAGCTTCATCGAGCCCTACCAGGGCGCGGCGACCGGCGTCGGCGGCATCCTGCGCGACGTCTTCACCATGGGGGCGCGCCCGATCGCGGCCCTGAACGCCCTGCGCTTCGGCTCGCCCGACCACCCCCGCACGCGCCACCTCGTCTCGGGCGTGGTCGCCGGCATCGGCGGCTACGGCAACTCCTTCGGGGTGCCGACGGTCGGCGGCGCGGTCGGCTTCCACCCGCGCTACGACGGCAACATCCTGGTCAACGCCATGGCGGTCGGCCTCGCCAAGGCCGACGCGATCTTCTACGCGGCGGCCTCGGGCGTCGGGAACCCGATCGTCTACCTCGGCTCGAAGACCGGGCGCGACGGCATCCACGGCGCCACCATGGCGTCGGCCGAGTTCGACGCCGAGACCGAGTCGAAGCGCCCGACGGTGCAGGTCGGCGACCCCTTCGCCGAGAAGCTCCTGCTCGAGGCCTGCCTCGAGCTGATGCGCTCGGGCGCGGTCATCGCGATCCAGGACATGGGGGCTGCCGGCCTGACCTGCTCGGCCGTCGAGATGGGCGCCAAGGGGGATCTGGGCGTCGAGCTCGACATCGAGAAGGTGCCCGCCCGCGAGGCCGGCATGACCCCTTACGAGATGATGCTGTCGGAGAGCCAGGAGCGCATGCTCATGGTTCTGAAGCCCGGCATGGAGGCCGAGGCCGAGGCGATCTTCGTGAAGTGGGGCCTCGACTTCGCGGTGATCGGCAAGACCACCGACACCCTGCGCTTCGTGGTGAAGTGGCACGGCGACGTCGTCGCCGACCTGCCGATCAAGGAGCTCGGCGACGAGGCGCCGCTCTACGACCGGCCGCACATCGCCAACACGCACCTGCCCGAGATCCAGGCCGCGGACGTCGCGGCGCCGGCCTCCCTGACCGAGGCGCTGAAGCGGCTCGTCGGCTCGCCCGAGCTGTGCTCGAAGCGCTGGGTCTACGAGCAGTACGACCACTTCATCGGCGGCAACACCGTGCAGAAGCCCGGCGGCGACGCCGCGATCGTCCGCGTCGAGGATGGTCCCCGCGGGCTGGCGCTCACCGCCGACGTGACGCCGCGCTACTGCGAGGCCGACCCGGTCGAGGGCGGCCGGCAGGCGGTGGCCGAGGCGTGGCGCAACATCACCGCCGTCGGCGGGCGGCCGCTGGCGATCACCGACAACCTGAACTTCGGCAACCCCGAGAAGCCCGAGGTGATGGGCCAGCTCGTCGGCTGCCTCCAGGGCATCGGCGAGGCCTGCAAGGCGCTCGACTTCCCCGTCGTGTCCGGCAACGTCTCGCTCTACAACGAGACCAACGGCGTCGGCATCCTGCCCACGCCGACCATCGGCGGCGTCGGCGTGCTCGACGACGTCGCGCACCACGCCACCATCGCCCTGAAGCGCGAGGGCGACGTGCTGGTGCTGGTGGGCGCCGCCGAGGGGTGGCTCGGGCAGTCGATCTACCTGTCGGTGATCGAGGGCCGCGAGGAGGGGGCGCCGCCGCCCGTCGACCTGTCGCTCGAGCGCCGCAACGGCGACTTCGTCCGCGGGCTCATCGCCTCGGGCCAGGTCGACACCGTGCACGACCTCTCCGACGGCGGCCTCGCGGTGGCGTTGGCCGAGATGGCGATGGCGGGCAGCTTCGGCGCGACGCTGCCCGAGGCGCCGGAGGGCATGCCGGCGCACGCCTACCTCTTCGGCGAGGACCAGGCGCGCTACCTCGTCGCCGTGCCGGCCGAGGCCGCGACCGACATCCTCTACGCCGCCTCGGCGCAGGGCATCGACGCGTCGGTGGTCGGCGTGGTCGAGGGCGACGGTTTGACCCTGCCGGGCGGGCAGACCATATCGGTCGCCGAGCTCCGCGACGCCCACGAGGGCTGGCTGCCGGCCTACATGGCGAGCCTTCCGGCGGCCGCCTGACACCCCCGACCCGAGGAACCGACCGATGCCGATGGACGCGCGCGAGATCGAGCGGATGATCGTCGAGGCCCTGCCCGACGCCAAGGTGGAGATCAAGGATCTCGCCGGCGACGGCGACCACTACGCCGCCACGGTGCTGTCGGCGGCGTTCAAGGGCAAGACCCGCGTCGCCCAGCACCAGATGGTCTACGGCGCGCTCCAGGGGCGGATGGGGGGCGTGCTCCACGCCCTTGCGCTGACGACGGGCGTCCCGCAGGATTAGGCCTCCGTTCCACGGTGGTGCCGATGGATCAGCCGAGCCTCTACGACGACGACATCGTGACCTGGTCCGAGCAGCAGGCGGCGAGCCTGCGCGCCCTGGCGGCTCGGCCCGACCTCTCGAATGCGCGCGCTTGGGAGAACATCGCCGATGAGGTCGAGGGCTTGGGACGGTCTCAGACGCAGGGCGTCGAGAGTGCCATCCTCCTCGTCCATGTCCCGAAGTACCTTTCGGCTCCGTCCGCGCAATCGACCCGATCCTGCCGGGTCGAGGTGGTCGCCTACCAGGCGACGGCACGCCGGAACTACAAGCGCTCCATGCGACAGAGGATCGACTGGGAAGACCTCTGGACCACCGCGAAGGCGAACGCCGCCGTGTCGCTCGAGATGTACGGCGACAGCCTCGTCCCTGGGTTGCCGGCGACGATGCCTTTCGATCCGGACGAGATCGTGGCGAAGAGCTTCGATATGGATTGGGCGCTAAAGCGGTTGGCCTCGGCATTGGAAATGCCTGCCGACCATCACTAGATCTGCTGAAACGAACGAGGATCGGAACCCATGAGCGACGTCAACGCAACGATCGAGAACGAGATCAAGTCCCAGGACGTGGTCGTGTTCATGAAGGGCACGCCCACCATGCCGCAATGCGGCTTCTCGGGGCAGGTCGTTCAGATCCTCAACTACCTCGAAGTGCCGTTCAAGGGCGTGAACGTGCTGGCCGACGCCGGCATCCGCGACGGCATCAAGGCCTATTCCAACTGGCCGACCATCCCGCAGATCTACGTGAAGGGCGAGTTCGTCGGCGGCTGCGACATCACCCGCGAGATGTTCCAGTCGGGCGAGCTGCAGACCTTCCTCGCCGAGAAGGGCGTCCCGGTGAAGTCCGCCGCCGCCTGAGCCGGCCTTCGCGGACGGACGACGACGAAGGGCGCCGCGGCGCCCTTTTTCGTGTCCGCATCCGAGAAACGTTCGGCACGGATCCGGCTTGAGCCCAAGAGGGGCAACCGGAGGCGCGCCTCGGGCGCGGCGTCATCATGCACGACGTGATCATCGTGGGCGGCGGGCCGGCGGGGCTCAACGCGGCGCTCATTCTCGGGCGCTGCCGGCGCACCGTCCTGCTCCTCGACCACGGCACCCCGCGCAACGCCGCGGCTCGCCTGACCTGGGGCGTCTACACCCGGGACGGCACGCCGCCGGCCGAGCTTCGCGTCCTCGCCCGCGCCGACCTCGAGCGCTACGACACCGTCGCGCTGCGCGAGGCCGAGGTCGTGGAAGCGCGCGCGATCGACGGCGGTTTCGCGATCACGCTCGCGGACGGCACCCGGGAGACCGCCCGCCGGCTGATCCTCGCCACTGGCCTGCACCAGGACCTGCCCGCGATCCAGGGCTTCGCGCGCTACTGGGGCACCGGCGTCCATTCCTGCCCGTATTGCGACGGCTACGAGGCACGCGACCGGCCGATCGCGGCCTACGCCCACGGCCCCGTCGCGAAGGGGTTCGCCCTGGAGCTGACGGTCTGGAGCGGCGACGTCACGCTCTGCACCGACGGCCATCCGACCGACCTCTCCGAGGACGATCGGGCGCGCCTTGCCCGAAACGGCGTGCGGCTGGTCGAGGCGCCGATCGCCCGCCTGGACGGCGACGAGGCGGGGCCGACGCATCTCGCCTTCGCGGACGGCAGCGCCCTGCCCTGCCGCGCGGTGTTCCTGATGCCGATGGGATGCCTGCCGTCGCAGCTCATCCGGCAGCTGGGCTGCGCCCTGAACGAGGCCGGCGTGGTGCCGACGCGCGATTACGAGAAAACCGACGTGCCGGGGCTCTACGTGGCCGGCGACGCCTCGCGCCGGGTGCAGTTCGCGATCGTCGCCGCCGCCGAGGGCGCCATGGCGGCCTTCGCGGTCAACACCGAGCTCCTGCGCGAGGACACCCGCTGACGTTTCCGAGAGACGCGATTAGCCGTGCATCCGCAGGGTGCATTTCGCGGGGCTGCCGACGACTTGCGAAGCCACGTCGCGCCGGATGCGTAGTCTGGAGATCTGCCGAAAGGCGAAGTCGGTGTGCGATTTCACACCATGGCCGGGGCGCGGCAATGCAATGATGAAAAAATAGTTCCGTTCTCGAAACTTTCGGAACTTGTTCAGGTTGTCCCCGTTACTCGCGTACGGCCGAGGTTTCCTGGGCCGCCGGTGCCGACGCTCCGCTGTCTCTACAAGGCCGGTCATGCCCGTCTTCGACGCCAAAAACCTCGGGACCCAGTTCGAAGGCCAAGCCTTGCTCGCAGCGATCCTGCACCCGACGCGCATCGCCCAGACTCGCGCCCTCACCCATGGCCGCCAGCGCGCCGAGCGCGCCGCCGCCATGGCGGACCCGATGACGATCGAGCCGCGCTACCCGGTCGGCGCCGGCGTGCTGACCCAGACGCCGATCGCTTCGACCTGACGGCGTTCCGCGCCGCGTCCTACCAGGGCTGCGGCGTGACGAGGCCCTGACGCGTCACCACGACCCATTCCCGCCCGCGCCGCTCGACGGCTTCGACCCGCCCGACTCCCGGAATCGCGTCGCCGATCGCGACCTCGACCAGGCGGCGGCGGCGATCCTCTAGCATCGCGGTGCCGTCGTACACGTCGCGGACGGCCCAGGACTCGATCACCGCCGGCTTCGGCTTGGCGTCCGGGATGCTCCCGGTCTGGACCGGCTCGGGCTTCGCGACCGGAGCCGGCGGCGCGGCGGACGCGACGGTGCGCTTCTCGGCTTGGGCCGCCGCCGCCGCGAGGCGGGCGCCCTGCTCCTTCTCCGCCTGCTCGATCCGCTCGCCGAGGGCGGCGATCTTCGCCACCAGGGCGGATTCGGTCTTGCCGACCTTCTCGGTCAGCGCGGCGCTGCGGGCCTTCGCCTCGCTGCGCGCGGCGTCCGCAGCGTCCTTGAGGGCCGCGACCGACTTGTCGAGGCGATCGGAAGCGATGGCGAGGCGCGACGCCTCCAAGCGGTTGGCCTCGAGCGCCGCGTTGATCTCAGCCAGGACGACCGCCGTCCCCTGAGGCCGGGGCGTCGCCAGGATCGCGGTGCCGGCGCCGAGCACCGTGCCGACCGCGAGTGCGGCGCCCGCCAGCCCCATCGTCACCGCATCGAAGCGGCGGACGGCCCTGGCAGCCGTCGGCGCGGCCGCCGCCTTGCTCTCGGCGGGCTTCGCGCCGGAGACTGCGGCCTTCAGCAGGGCCTCCGGCGAGGCGGCCGATTTCTCCACGGCCGAATCGATGATCGTCGTCATGGCCCTCGCCTCCGCGTCCGGCATCTCTGTCGAAAGCTTTGGTTAAGGACGTTTGTTTACCGAAGGGTTACCGCGCCGCGCGTGCCGAGGCGGCGCGGGCCTTCCCCGTCAGGCCGCCAGCCCGCGCTTGCGCAGCAGCGGCTCGGTGCTCGGCAGGCGCCCGCGGAAGGCGGTGTAGGCCTCGCGCGGGTCGCGCAGGTTCCCGGCACCGTAGACGTAGGTGCGCAGGCGCGCGGCGGTCGCCGGATCGAAGATGTCGCCGGCCTCGCGGAAGGCGTCGAAGGCGTCCGCATCCAGCACTTCGGACCAGAGATAGCTGTAGTAGCCGGCCGCATAGCCGTCGCCCGAGAAGATGTGGGCGAAGTGCGGCGTGCGGTGGCGCATGTTGATCTCGGCCGGCATCGCGATGCGCTCGAGCGCGTCGGCTTCGAAGGCCCCCACGTCGAGCCCGTTCTCGCCCTCGGCCGAGAGGTGCAGCGTCATGTCGACGATCGCCGACGCGGTGTACTCGACGGTGGCGAAACCCTGGTTGAAGGTGCGGGCGGCGAGCAGCTTCGTCAGCAGCGCCTCCGGCATCGGCTCGCCGGTGCGGTGGTGGCGGGCATGGGTCCGCAGCACCTCCGGCTGCTCCAGCCAGTGCTCATAGAGCTGCGACGGCAGCTCGACGAAGTCGCCCGACACGGCGGTGCCGGCGAGCAGCGGGTAGGTCACGTCGGAGAGGAGGCCGTGCAGGGCGTGGCCGAACTCGTGGAAGAGGGTCCGGGCGTCGTCGAAGGACAGCAGGGCCGCCTCCCCGGCGGGCGCCTTCGCGAAGTTCATCACGTTGACGATGATCGGCTTCACGTCGCCGGTGAGCCGTTCCTGCGAGCGGAAAGCGCTCATCCAGGCGCCGCTGCGCTTCGACGGCCGTGCGAAGTAATCGCCGAGGAAGGTGCCGACCTCGGAGCCGTCGGCGTTCGCGACGCGCCAGGCGCGCACGTCCGGGTGGTAGCGCGGAACGTCCTTGAGCTCGGTGAAGCGCAGGCCGAACAGGCGGGAGGCCGTGTCGAACGAAGCGGCGATCACCGAATCGAGCGGCAGGTAGGCCTTGATCTCGCTCTCGTCGAGATCGTGCTCGGCGCGCCGCAGCTTCTCGGCGTAGTGGCGCCAGTCATGGGCCTGGAGGGCGAAGTTGCCGCCCTCGGCCTGGACGATCGCCTGGAGCCGGTCGCGCTCGGCCCCGGCCTGCCTGCGGGCCGGGGTCCAGACCTCGCGCAGCAGGCCCATGGCCGCGTCCGGGGTCGCGGCCATGGTGTCGTCGAGCTTGAAGTGGGCGAAGCTGTCGAAGCCGAGGAGCCTGGCCCGCTCGGCGCGCAAGCTGACGATCTCGCGGATGATGCCGCGGTTGTCGGTGGCCCCGCCGCCCTCGCCGCGGCGGATCCAGGCCTCGTAGGCGCGCTCGCGCAGGTCGCGCCGGGTCGAGCACACCAGGAACGGCTCGATCAGCGAGCGCGACAGGGTGATGGCGTGGCTGTGCGCGCCCCCGCGCTCCTTGGCGGCGTTGGCCGCCGAGGCGATCAGGAAGTCGGGCAGGCCGGCGCGGTCCTCCGCCGCGTCGAGGGGCAGCAGGAAGCTGCTCTCGTCGGCGAGCAGGTTCTGGCTGAACTGGGTTCCGAGTTCCGACATCCGCGCCGCGATCTCGGCGACGCGCAGCTTGTCCTCGGGCCCGAGGTCGGCGCCGGAGCGGCGGAAGCGGGTGCGGTAGCGGGACAGAACCCGGCGCTCCTCGCCGCCCAGGCCTTCGGCGTCGGCGTCGACCGCCGAGATGCGCGCCCACAGGTCGGGGTTGAGGTAGATCGCGCTGCCGTGGCGCGACAGCTTCGGGCCGATCGTCCGCTCGATCGCCTGGAGCTCGGGGTTCGTGTGGCTGCCGGTGAGGTTGTAGAACACGCCGGCGACCCGATCGAGGGCGAGGCCCGCCCGCTCCATCGCCGCGACGGTGTTGCCGAAGGTGGGCGCCGCGGTCTCGCCGGCGATCGCCGCGATCTCGGCCTTGTGGGACGACAAAGCCGCCTCGAAGGCCGGCAGGTAGTGCTCGGGGCGGATGCGCTCGAACGGCGGAAGCTCGGCCGGCGTGCCCCAGGCCGTCTCGGAGAAGGGGTTGTCGGCCGGAAGGTCGGCGAGCCCGGGGTTTTGCGCTGTCGTCATCTGAAAGGTCCCGATGTCGCGCGCCGTGCCCTGGCCGGCGGCGTTCCGGCCTGGGCCGTCGACGCCCGGCGATTCGACGCGCTCCCGCTTCAGATAGGCCCGAACCCACGCTTCAGGAAGGCGATACCGCGTGCCACCGCGTCGGCGTCGGTTCGCGGATCGAAGGCGTGGCCCTGGTCTTCGTAGAGGTGGACGCGGCAGCTTCCGCCCGCCTCGGCCATCCGCCGGTGCAGGTCCTCGGGGTGACGCCGACCGACCAGGGCGTCGCGGGCGCCGTGCAGCGCCAGCACCGGCGGCAGTGCGAGGGGGCCGGCGCTCGGGCCGCTGCCGAGTTCCGGCGGCAGGAAGGCCGAGCGCAGCACCAGCGCCGCGATCGCCTCGGGCGCCCGCGCGGCGAGCGCCAGCGCGAGGGCGCCTCCGAGCGAGCGGCCGACCAGCGCCGCCGGGCCGGGGACCTGCGCGCGCACGATCTCGAGGGCATCCCGCCATGCGCCGAAATGCCGGCTGATCCCGGAGAACCCGACCCGCGCCTCGCCGGTCCGCTCGAGATAGTGCGGCAGCAGCACCGCGAAGCCGGCTTCCGCCAAAGCTGCGGCTTCGGCGCGGACCGGACGGTCCGGGCCTGGTCCTTCCGCGTCGTGCAGCAGAATGACGGTCGCCGTGGCCGGCGCGTCCTTGCCGCGCGGCGCGAACCGCTCGATCGTGACGGGCCGTCCCTCGCACAGGATCGTGTCGCGGGTGACGGCCGGATGGGGTGGATAAGTCATGGCGTCAGGTCGGTCTCGACGGTTCGCGGCGCTCGCGCTCGCCGGCACGGCCCTGCTTGCCACGACGGCGGGACGGGACGCGAGGGCACAGGAGTCGAAGCCGCATCCGCCCGAGGCGACCGTCCCCGTGCCGCCGCCCCTGCCGCCCGAGCGGCCCGCCGAGCTGAAGCCCGCGACGGCGCCGGGCGCGACGGTGACCGACCCGCCGCGCCCGCCGGAGCGCCCCGCCGCGCTGACGGCGCCGGCGACACCGCCCGCGCCGCCCGAGACGAAGCCCGCCGCGCCGCCCGCCGATCCGGCTGCCGTCGCGCCGCTCGCACCGAGGCCGCCGGAACGCCCGGCCGACCTCGTCCCGAACGCGTCCTCCGGCGCACCGCCGGTCCCGGCGGAGGCCAAGCCCGGCGACAAGGCCGCCGACAAGCCCGGCGAGATGCCGGTGCCGCCGCCGCTCCCCCCGGAGCGCCCGGCCGATCTGTCGGGCGAGGCGGCGCTCGCCCTCAAGGTCGCGGCGCCGGACGACACCGCCTGCCGGGTCAGGCTGAAGCGCCTCGGCGCGGCGTTCGAGCCGCTGCCGGCGATCGTCAACGGGCAGTGCGGCACGCCGCTGCCGCTGAAGGTGACGGGGCTGCCCGACGTCGCGCTTCCGCAATCGGCGACGCTGACCTGTGCGGCCGCCGAGGCGCTGGCGCGCTGGGCGACCGAGGCGCAGGTCGCGGCCGAGCGCGAGCTGAAGCAGCCGCTGACCGGGATCGCGATCGGCACCTCCTACGAGTGCCGCGGGCAGAACCACGATGTCGAGGCCAAGCTCAGCGAGCACGCCTTCGCCAACGGCGTCGACGTGATGAGCTTCACCTTCGCCGGCCGTCCGCCGATCGCGGTCGGGGCGATGCCGGAGGGCTCGGCCGAGGGGCGCTTCCTCGATGCGGTGCGGGCGCGGGCCTGCGGGTTCTTCCGCACGGTGCTCGGCCCCGGCTCGAACGCCGCGCACGCCAACCATCTCCATCTCGACGAGCGCGAGCGCAACGCCGGGCACCGCCTGTGCCAGTGAGGGCGGTCGCGGAAACCTGATGCCGCCGTGCCGTTTGGCGGGGAACGCTCACGCTTCGCCGACACTTGATCGCGTGGAGCGAATCGGCTCCGGGAGCCTCGACCATGACGTGCGGATCGACGATGCGGACCGGCCTCGCGGCCGTCGTCCTGGCCTGCCTCGCGGGCCAGGGTCTTGCCGCATCGGACAAGGAGCCGGCCAAGGCGTCGGGCAAGAACGAGCCCGCGGCGCCGAGCGCGCAGGCGATCCGGGACGCGACCTTCGCCGAGCCGGCCCAGGATGCGAAGACGGATGCGAAGAAGGACGAGGCGAAGTCGTCGGGGGCCGCGAAGGCGAACGACCGGCCCGATCCGCTGACGATCAAGGTCCAGGTGCTGCTCGACCGGGCGCGGTTCTTCCCCGGCGCCATCGACGGGCGCGACGGCGAGAACCTCCAGGGCGCGCTCTCGGCCTACGCCGTGGCGCAGGGCCTGCCCGCGACGAAGACGCTGACGAAGGACGTCTTCGACAAGCTCGCCGCCACCGGCGGCGATCCGGTGGTCGCCGACTACACCATCACCGAGGCGGATGCGGCCGGCCCCTATGTCGAGACGATCCCGCCGAAGATGGAGGCCCAGGCCGACCTGAAGGCGATGAGCTACACCAACCCGCGCGAGATGCTGGCCGAGCGCTTCCACATGAGCCGCGACCTGCTGAGCCAGCTCAACCCGGACAAGCCCCTCGACAAGGCCGGAACGGTGATCCTGGTCGCGGGCGTCGCGCCGATGGGTCTCGACAAGCCCAAGGCCAAGGACCTGCCGCAGGACCCGAAGGTCGACCGCGTCGAGGTCGACAAGGGCAGCCGCGACGTGCGCGCCTTCGGCAAGGACGGCAAGCTTCTGGCCTACTATCCGGCCTCGATCGGCAGCGAGGAGAAGCCCGCGCCGAGCGGCGAGACCAAGGTGAAGGGCGTCGCCTTCGACCCGTTCTACACCTACGATCCGAAGTACCGCTTCAAGGGCGTGAAGAGCCGCAAGAAGTTCTCGATCCGCCCCGGCCCGAACAACCCGGTCGGCCTCGTCTGGATCGACCTCGCGATTCCCTCCTACGGCATCCACGGCACCCCGGAGCCGGAGAAGGTCGGCAAGACCGAGTCGCACGGCTGCATCCGGCTGACCAACTGGAACGCCCGCGACCTCGCCGCCCACGTCGCCCGCGGGGCGAAGGTGTCGTTCAAGGACGAATAGAGCGGGCGCTTGCATCTCGTCGAGGCGACCGGCTCCGAACCGCCGTTCGGCCTCATGTCCTTCCGGCGAGCGGGCTTCCACCTTGCTTGGAAATGCTCCTGCGATCAGGCCGCCGTCAGGTGCCGAAGGTCCGCACTGGTGGACAGGTGCTCCGATGCATCGAGGATTTCGACCGCCACGATCCGACCGGCGGCATCGAAATCGAGGACTAGGCCGGGACGGACTTCCTCGCTTTCGACGACGGGGGCATCCGCGAAGCGCACGTAGAGCGCATCGGTCTTAGCGTCATACCGCGACTTCACGTGGGCGCCTCCGGCTGCGATCGAAGAATGCGGTCACGATGTGCACGCCATCTTCGGTCGGCACGTATACCACGCGCAGCATCCTGCCGTCGCGCTCCGGCACCGAGCGATAGGCCCGTCTTCGTTCCGGGTGCTTCGGGTCCGTCTCGGTCTCTTCCAGCTCTGCCACGGTGCGTTCGATCCACACGCGCTCCAGTGCTCGATCCACCAAATTGCCGAGGGCATGCGTACCGTAGGTGATCCGCACACGCCCTCCCAAAAGACCGAAGCCAATTTCGCGTACGACGAAGCCGGTGGACGTCGCGTACCTCACGTAGAGTATTTTCCTATTCAGGCCTATTGGATTCGCGCTTCGTCGTCGAAGAGGCGATCAGCGGCGAAGCAGGCCTGCCGCCGCGACCATCAGCGCGTCGCACAGGAAGGCGAGCGCCGCCGTCGCGGCGGCGCCCTGGAGCATCGGCACGGTGTTCTGGTTCTGGAGGCCGGCGACGATCGGCGTGCCGAGCGTCGCGGCGCCGGCCAGCGCGCCGACCGCGGCGGTCGCCACGGCGAGGACGAGGGCCGTGCGCAAGGTCTCGACGATGGCGGGCGCGGCCAGCGGCAGCTCGATCCGCGTCAGGGTCTGACGGGCGGTGAGCCCGAGCGCTTTGGCGGCCTCGCGCGTCTCCGCCGGCACCGCCTCGAGGGCGCCGACCGTGCCGCGGAGCGTCGGCATGATGCCGTAGAACACCAGGGCCAGCAGGGTCGGCGGGCCGCCGAAGCCGAGCACCGGTAGGGCGAGCGCCACCACGACCACCGGCGGCACCGCCTGCGCCGCGGCGGCCAGCGTATCGATCCCGCCCCGGACCGAGGCCGCGCCGGGGCGGGTCGCGAGGATCCCGAGGCCGATTCCCGTGATCGCGACGAGGACGAGGCCGGTCCCGGCGAGGATCAGGTGGTGCAGGGCGAGCGCACCGAGATGGTCGAGCGGCAGCGCCCGCCGCGGCGTCTCGCCGAGCGCCGAGACGATCGCTGCGGCGACGGTCGGATGACTGAAGCACGCGAGCACGAGGCCGGCGGCGACGGCTCCGAGGGCCGGGTGCAGGGCACGCAGCCGGGTCATGCCGGCGTCCCGCGCCAGCGATCCTCGGCGAGGCTCAAGGTCCGCTCGACGACGAGCGAGAGCGCGACGATCGGGATCGCGCCGAGCAGGATCAGGTCCGGGGCGAACTGCGCCATGCCGTCGAAGACGATGCCGCCGAGGCCGCCGGCCCCGACCAGCGCCCCGAGGGTCGCGAGCCCGATCCCCTGGACGCAGGCGACGCGCAGCGCCCCGAGCAGGATGCCGGCGCCGATCGGCAGCCGCACCTGGAACAGGATCGTTCGTGGGGGCAGGCCGAGGGCCTCGGCCGCGTCGAGGGTCGCCGGGTCCGGCGCTGCGAGCGCTAGGGCGAGGCCGCGCCACAGCGGGAGCAGCAGATAGGCGGCGATGCCGATCACCGCCGGCACCGGCCCGAGCGCGCCGAGGCCGGCCTCGCGGAGCGCCGGGACCGCCTGCAGCAGGCCCGAGGCGACGGCGACCAGCGCGCCGAGCAGGGCCACGGCCGGCACCACTTGGATGCCGCCGACCAGCACCTCGACGAGGCCCTGCCCGCGTCGCCACAGCGAGAGCAGCACGGCACCGCCGACTGCCAGCAGCACCGCGCTTCCCGAAAGCAGCAGATGCCGCACCAAGGCTTCGCCGACCACGTCCTTGCGCGCCGCGAACTCGACGGCGAGCGACAGGCTCCCGAGCGTCCCGGTCGAGCCGGCCAGCGCGACGAAGCCCAGGAACGCGACCGCGAGCGCCCCCCCGAGCCCGGGGACGGCCATGCGGCGGGCGAGGTGGGCGAGCCCGCCCGCGAGCAGTAGCAGCGCCGTCCAGGCACCGGAGGCGAGGCCGGCGCGGGCGGCCGGCGGCTCGCCGGCGAGAAGGTCCCCGGCCGTGCTGCCCAGCGCCAGCATCAGCAGCGCGAGGGCCAGAGCGAGGAGCACGGTGGCGGCGCCGACGCCGATCCGCGTCCGCCCGATCCGGGCGAGCAGCACCGCGCCGAGCACGAGCCCGGCCACCGCCTCGATCTCCGGCCCGAATCCGGGCAGGGCCCCGAGGCCGTCCAGCGCGTAGACCGGCTCGCCGACGACGAGGCGGTTCTTCGCGATGCGCAGCAGCGGCAGGCCGTAGACCGCACCGAGGAAGGCGGCGGCGAACAGCGGCGGGCCGATGCCCCCGCGCCGATCCTCCGTTGCGGGCGTCAAGCGATGAAGCCGGCGTCGCGCAGGAACGCCCGCGCCACCGTCTCGGCGACCTGGCCCTCGACGGTGATGCGGGCGTTGAGCCGGCGGAGCGTATGGGCATCGAGGCGCGCGAACACCGGATCGAGCTTCTCGCGGATGCGCGGGTGGCGCGCCAGGGTGTCGGCGCGGATCACCGGGGCGACCTCGTAGACGATCTGTGCGCCCTTCGGATCGCTCATCACGGTCAGGTCGAGGGCGTCGAGCGCCCCGTCGGTGCCGTAGACCATGCCGGCGTTGACGCCGCTGATGCCCTGCGCCGCCGCCCGCGTGGTCACCGCCGTGTCGCCGCCGGGCAGGCTGATGATGCGGTTCATCGGCAGCGAGAACCCGTAGGCCGCCTCGAAGGACGGCAGGGCCGCCGGGCTCTCGACGAACTCGGTCGAGGCCGCGAGCAGGATCAACCCGCGCCGCACGGCCCCGGCGAAATCCGCCATGGTGGCGAGCCCTTCGCGCCGGGCGAGGCTGCCCCGCACCGCGATCAGCCAGGTGTTGTTGGCCGGCGCCCGCCCGAGCCAGACGAGGCCCTTGGCCCGATCCGCCGCCGCGATCGCGGCGTAGGCGCCGTCGGCCCGCTTCCAGGCCGGATCGCCCTCGGTGCCGGTGAAGAAGGCGCCGTTGCCGGTGTATTCGGGATAAAGGTCGACATCGCCCGACATCAGGGCCGAGCGCACGATCAGCGTCGGCCCGAGGCCGAGGCGGCGCTGCACCGGGATGCCGAGATCCTCCAGGCACAGGGCGATCATGCTGCCGGTGAGCGTGCCCTCGGTGTCGCTCTTCGAGGCGACCACCACCGCGCCCTGCCCGCGCGCGGGCGCCGCCGCGATGGCGGCGCCGAGGCCGACCAGCACGGCGCGGCGGTCGCAGATCGGAACGTGGCGACCCCTCACAGGAAAAATCCGGTCGTGTCAGGAAAAGATCGGCCCATTGCGGGTTCTGCCCTCACGCCGACCGTGCCACACCCTATCGCGAAATGTATCGCCGTGTAACATTGCCGACGGTACAGCCCGCGCCGGACGCTTGACACAACCGGCGTTCCGGGCGACCCCTCAGCCGCCCGGTGTACCCGCTTGGTTCTCCTGGCGCGACGATCGGATCCGACCAGCCATCATGGCGACGTTCCGTTGAAGCGGAGCGGATCGACAAGGAAGACACCTCGGCGTGAGCGCGGAACCGAACGACGACGTTCTCCAGGGTAAGCGGGTGCTCGTCGTCGAGGACGAAGCCGCGATCTCGATGCTGCTCGAAGACATGCTGCTCGATTTCGGCTGCACCGTGGTCGGCCCGGCCGCACGCCTCTCGACCGCCCTGGAGATGGCCGAGGGCGAGACCTTCGAGGTCGCGATCCTCGACGTGAACGTCGCCGGCGAGCCGATCTACCCGGTCGCCGAGGCGATCGCGAAGCGCGACCTGCCGCTGATCTTCTCGACCGGCTACGGCGGCGCCGGCATCCGCGAGCCGTTCCGCGATCGCCCGGTGGTGCAGAAGCCGTTCAGCCAGGCCGACCTCAAGCGCACGCTCATCGGCGCGATCAGCGCCGCGCGCGCCTGATCGTCCGCTACAGGCCCTCGATCGGGAACGCGTCGACGAGGTGGACCGGCCAGCCGCGTCCGCCGATGAAGACCGCGTCCGCCCGCAGGGTCAGGCTCCCGGCGAACGGATGCCGCGCGATCCAGCTCCGCACCGCGCGCGAGAAGCGCTGTCGCTTGACCCGGCCGATCGCGCCCTGCGCCTCGATCAGCGTCGCGCGCGCCTTGACCTCGACGAAGGCGATGGTGCCGCCGCGGCGCACGATCAGGTCGATCTCGCCGCCCGACGCGCTTACCCGCATCGCCAGGGGGCGATAGCCCTTCAGCATCAGCGCGCCGAGCGCCAGCCATTCGGCCCGGCGCCCGCGGCGTTCGGTCGCCTTCCGGCGGGCGGCATCAGGCGTCCGCATCGGTCTCGCGAGCCAGCACCAGCGCACGGTTGTAGACGGCGCGGCGCGGCTGCCCGGTCTCGTCGGCGACGAGGCTTGCGGCATCCTTGATCGAGTGCCGCGCGAGCGCGACGCGCAGGGCCGCGTCGAGGCCGGCATCGGCCTCCTCCGGGGTGGCCTCGTCCGGCGCGGTCCCGATCACCACCACGACCTCGCCCTTCGGGGCGCCCTCCTCCGCGAAGGTGTCGTTGAGGCTGGCCAGGGTGCCGCGGCGGATCGTCTCGAACATCTTCGTCAGCTCGCGCGCCACGGCCGCGGGACGGGTGCCGCCGAGGACCTCCGCCGCGTCCGCCAGCATTTCCGGCAGGCGGTGGGGCGATTCGAACAGGACCAGCGTGCCGGGCACGGTCACCAGCGCCGAGAGCCGGTTGCGGCGGGCGCCGGCCTTCTGCGGCAGGAAACCCTCGAAGAAGAACCGGTCGGTCGGCAGGCCGGCGGCGACGATCGCCGTCATCACCGCCGACGGGCCGGGAATCGGCGTGATGCAGATCCCCGCCTCGATCGCCGCCTGGACCAGCTTGAACCCGGGATCGGAGACCAGCGGCGTGCCGGCATCCGACACCAGCGCCAGCGCCTCGCCGTCCAGCATCCGCCGCACCATGCGCTCGCGGACGGCGGCGTTCGAATGCTCGTGGTAGGCGACGAGCGGCGTGGTGATGCCGTAGTGCATCAGCAGCGTCCGGGTGACGCGGGTGTCCTCGGCGAGCACCGCGTCGGCGGCGGCCAGCGTCGCGAGCGCCCGGATCGTGACGTCGCGCAGGTTGCCGATCGGCGTCGCCACCACGTGCAGGCCCGGCGCGAGCGGCTCCGCTTCCGTCGCCAGCCCGAAGGCGGTGAAGGTCGCAACCTTGGTCGCGGTGGATTTGGCCGGCCCGTCCCTGCGGGGGCGGCGTGCGGGCTCGATTCGCTGTGTCATCGCGCGGACCTTGCCACGCCAAGCCGCCGAGCGGAATTTGCTCGCGGCCGCCGAACCGCCGCGAACCCCCGCTGATTCGTGTTTTCCGGGGGCGCGCGCGATCCTGCGACATCGGCGCGTTTACTTTTCGGGTCCACGCTTTAAGCCAGAGCCACGATCCCGCGTGGACGATCTTTACGGGAAGGAAGTTTCGCGATGGCGCGATGTGTCCCGCCCCGCGCCCTCCGGGCCGGCGCCGCCCTCGCCGTGATCCTCGCCCTTGCCGGCTGCATCGGCGTTCCGGACCGGGCGCGTTCCGTCCGCGCCGCGCCGCCGCCGCGGGCCGAACTCGCTCCCGACCTCGCACCGCCCGCCGACGCCGTTCCCGGCTCGACGCCGGCCGCCGCCTCGGCGCCGGGCCGGATCGGCACCGGTTCGGTCAAGGTCGCCCTCGTCGTGCCGCTCTCGGGCCAGGGGGCCAATCTCGGCGCGGCGATGCGCAACGCGGCCGAGCTCGCGACCGAGGAATACCAGCAGCCCGACCTCCAGATCCTGGTGCGCGACGACCGCGGTTCGCCGGACGGCGCCCGCGAGGCGACGAGCGGCGCCATTGCCGAGGGCGCCGAGCTGGTGCTCGGCCCGCTCTTCGCCGCCAACGTCGCGGCCGCCTCGGCGACGGCGCGCGCCGCGGGCAAGCCGGTGATCGCGTTCTCGACCGATGCGAGCGTCGCCGGCCCCGGCACCTACCTGCTGAGCTTCCTCCCGCAGGCCGAGGTCGACCGGATCGTCGACGAGTCGGTCGCGGGCGGGCGCCGCTCCTTCGCCGCGCTGATCCCCGAGAACGCCTACGGCAACGCCGTCGAGGCGCAGTTCCGCGAAGCGGTGGCGCGCAAGGGCGCCCGTCTCGTCGGCATCGAGCGCTACGCCCCCGGCGCGCCGGAGCCGGCGATCGCGCGCCTCGGCGGCCTGATCACCGGACCGGGCGCGCAGGCCGACACCCTGTTCCTGCCCGAGACCGCCGACGGGCTGCCGAATGTGGCGGCCGCGCTCACCAAGGCCGGCTTCGCGCCGTCCCGCGTCCGGCCGATCGGCACCGCGGTCTGGAACGAGCCGCGGCTCTTCGCGCTACCGGCCCTACAGGGCGGCCGCTTCGCCGCACCGGACACCGGCGGATTCGGCAACTTCGCCGGGCGTTACCAGGCGCGGTTCGGCACGAGCCCGCCGCGGGTCGCCTCGCTGGCCTACGACGCGGTCTCGCTCAGTGCGGCGCTCGCGCGGCAATACGGGACCCAGCGCTTCGCCGACGCGACCCTGACCAAGAGCGCCGGGTTCGCCGGCGTCGACGGCACCTTCCGCTTCCGCGCCGACGGCCTGAGCGACCGGGCGCTCGCCGTCCACGAGATCCGCAACAACGCGTCGAGCGTGGTCAGCCCGGCGCCCCGCGCCCTGGCCAAACCCGGCACCTGAGCCTCCGCCGCGCGTCAGCCGTGGCCGATCATCGCCGCGCCGGCCGCGACGACCGTGCAGGCGGCGATGCGGCCGGCGGTCAGGCGCTCCGCCAGGAAGGCGCGGCCGAGGAGCGCGGCGAAGACCACGCTGGTCTCGCGCAGGGCCGAGACCGGCCCCATCGCCCCGAGCCGCATCGCCCAGATCACCGCCGCGTAGGCCAGCAGCGAGGCGGCGCCCCCGCCGACGGCGCGCGCGACCGCGGCGGGCCGCCCGCCGAGGGCCGCCGATCCGCGCGTCAGCAGGAGCCAGAGCGGAGACGCGCGGTGGACGGTGACCATCGCCGCGGTGTCGCCGACCCAGTCGCCCGACAGCCGCACGCCGATGCCGTCGATCAGGGTGTAGGCGGCGATCGTCGCGGCCGTGCCGAGCGCCGCCAGCAGCGTGCCGCGCGACAGGCCGGCCCTGCCCAGCGACAGCGACGGCAACCCGCCGCCGACCGGGGCGAGCCCGAGGCCGCCGACCGCAAGATTCATCACGCTCATGGTCCAGAGCCGGTCCGCGCCGCCGCGCAGCAGCGTGTTCCACCCGGCATGCAGCAGCGCCGCGAGCAGCACGAGGCCGATGACGGCCGGCGTCGTCGCCGGCTCACGGATCGGCTTTCGACGCGCGCGCGGAGGCGTACGGCATCACGCCGCGAGGCTCGCGACCACGGCGTTGAGCACCGGAGCGCCGCGCGCGGTCGCGGCGATGCGGCCGCCGTCGAGCCGCGCCACGAGGCCGTCGCCGATCAGCGCCGCGACCCGCGACCCGTCGAGCGGGCGGCCCTTGAGCGCGGCATAGCGCGCCGGGTCGATGCCCTCGGACAGGCGCAGGCCCATCATCAGGAACTCGTCGCCCTGGTCGGCGCCGGCGATCGTCTCGGTCTCGGCGATGCCGTGGCCGTCGCGCTCGACGCGGGCGAGCCAGGCCTCTGGCGCCTTCTCGGTGACGGTTCCGAGTCGGCCGGCCTCCGTCACGAGACGGCCATGCGCGCCGGGGCCGATGCCGGCATATTCGCCGTAGCGCCAGTACAGCAGGTTGTGGCGCGACTGCGCGCCGGCACGCGCGTGGTTCGAGATCTCGTAGGCCGGCAGGCCCGCCCGGTCGCAGACCTCCTGGGTCACGTCGTAGAGCGCGCGGGCGGTCTCGTCGTCGGGCGGCACCAGCCGGCCGGCGGCGGCGAGCCCGTAGAACGGCGTGCCGGGCTCGATGGTGAGCTGGTAGAGCGAGAGGTGCTCGGCCGCCCGGCCGATCGCCTCGGTGAGCTCGCGCCGCCACGCCGCGGCGGTCTGGTTCGGGCGCGCGTAGATCAGGTCGAACGAGCTGCGGTCGAACGCGCCCTGCGCGACCCGGATCGCGGCGAAGGCCTCCTCGGCGCTGTGCAGCCGCCCGAGGCTCTTGAGCGAAGCGTCGTCGAAGGCCTGGACGCCGAGGGAGACGCGGTTGACCCCGGCCGTGCGGTAGCCCCGGAAGCGCCCGGCCTCGACGCTGGTCGGGTTGGCCTCCAACGTGATCTCGGCGCCGGGCTCGACGCCCCAGGCTGCGGCGATGGCATCGAGGATGCCGGCGACCGTCGCGGGCTGCATCAGCGAGGGCGTGCCGCCGCCGAGGAAGATGCTCGAGACGGTGCGGCCGGGGGTGCGCCCCGCCACGTGCGCGATCTCGGCGCGGAAGGCCGCGAGGTAGCGCGCCTCGTCCACCGGCGCATGGCGGACATGGCTGTTGAAGTCGCAATACGGGCACTTCGAGGCGCAGAAGGGCCAATGCACGTAGACGCCGAAGCCCGCATCGCGGGTCGGGTGGTCCGGGCCTGAACGGTCAGTCATCGCACGCGATGTGCTCGCGTGCGCGCCGTTTGGCAATCGCCCGATCCGTTCAGCCCGGCCGGCGCAGGCATGCGGCGGCGAGCTTCACGAAGGCACGGGCCCGGTGCGAGAGGGCGTCGCCGGTCTGCCAGTCGACCCCGTGCTTCTCCTCCGACGCGATCTCGCCGAAGGTGCGGTCGAAGCCGTCGGGCCGGAACATCGGGTCGTAGCCGAAGCCGGCCGTGCCGCGCGGCTCGACGAGGTCGCCGAAGACGCGGCCCTCGAACAGCTCGGTATGGCCGTCGGGCCAGGCCAGCACCAGAGCCGAGACGAAATGCGCCCGCCGGTCCCTCGCCCCGCGCAGGTCCAGCTCCGCGAAGATCCGCGCCATCGCGCCGGAAAAGTCCTTGGACGCGCCGGCCCAGCGGGCGGAGAACAGCCCGGGCGCCCCATCGAGCGCATCGACGCACAGGCCCGAATCGTCGGCGAAGGCCGGCAGGCCCGCGGCGTTGGCGGCGGCGACCGCCTTGATCGCGGCGTTCTCGGAAAACATCGTGCCGGTCTCGTCGGGTTCCGCGAGCCCGAGCTCGCCGGCCGAGACCGCCTCGACGCCGAAGGGCGCGAGCAGCTCGCGCATCTCCACCAGCTTGCCGGCATTGTGGGTCGCGATCACGACCCGGCCCGAGAGGATGCGGTGGCTCATGCGATCGCCTGCTTCTGGAGGGCGACGAGGTCGGCGACGCCGCCCTTGGCGAGCCGGAGCAGCGCGAGCAGCTCGTCCTCCGAGAACGGCTTGCCCTCGGCGGTGCCTTGGACCTCGACGAGGCCGCCGGTGCCGGTGATGACGAAGTTGGCGTCGGTCTCGGCGCCCGAATCCTCGGCGTAGTCGAGGTCGAGCACGGCGGCGCCCTTGACGATGCCGCAGGAGATGGCGGCGACGTGGTCGCGCAAGGGGTCGACCGAGATCATCGAGCGGGCGCGCATCCAGGCGAAGCACTCGTGCAGCGCGACCCAGGCGCCGGTGATCGATGCCGTGCGGGTGCCGCCGTCGGCCTGGATCACGTCGCAGTCGACGGTGATCTGCTTCTCGCCCATCGCCGGCAGGTTGGTGACGGCGCGCAGAGATCGCCCGATCAGCCGCTGGATCTCCTGCGTCCGGCCCGAGGGCTTGCCGGAATTGACCTCGCGGCGGGTGCGCTCGTGCGTGGCGCGCGGCAGCATGGCGTACTCCGCCGTGATCCAGCCCTTGCCCGAGCCGCGCAGCCAGTGCGGCCCGCGCTCCTCCAGCGAGGCGGTGCACAGGACCCGGGTCTCGCCGAAGGTCACGAGGCAGGAGCCCTCCGCGTAGCGGGCGACCGAGCGCTCGAGCGTGACCTTGCGCAACTCGTCGGCCGCGCGCTTCGAAGGCCGCATGCGGCGTTCTCCTGATTCCCGAATTCGAGCGGGGTGCTTAGGCTGCGCCGCCACACGCGGCAACCCGAGGCGCCCGAGCGCCGTATGAGAAGCTCATGGATTGATCCGCAGGCTTTAGCGGGACACAATCATCGGCCAGGAACCGCGCGTGACCGAGTTTTCCCGACCCTTCTCCCAACCGCCGCAGGCGCAGGCCCTCGCCGCGCTGAACGAGCGTGCCCGCGAGATCTTCCGGCAGATCGTCGAGGGCTATCTCTCCACCGGCGAGCCGATGGGATCGCGCAACCTCGCGCGCATCCTGCCCATGACCCTGTCGCCGGCCTCGATCCGCAACGTGATGTCCGACCTGGAGCAGTCCGGGCTGATCTTCGCGCCGCACACCTCCGCCGGGCGCCTGCCGACCGAGCTGGGCCTGCGCTTCTTCGTCGACGCGATGCTCGAGCTCGGCGATGTCGGCCGCGAGGAGCAGGAGCGGATCGAGGCGCAGATGCGGGCGGCGGCCTCGCGGCACACCTTCGATTCGGCGCTGGCCGAGGCGTCGAGCCTGCTCTCGGGCATCTCGCGCGGAGCCGGCGTGGTGCTGACGACCAAGACCAACGTGCAGCTCAAGCACATCGAGTTCGTGCGGCTCGATCCGGCACGCGCCCTGGTGGTGCTCGTCTCCGACGACGGCTCGGTCGAGAACCGCCTGCTCGACCTGCCGCCGGGCCTGCCGGCGAGCGCGCTGCAGGAGGCGTCGAACTACCTCAACGCCCGCCTGCACGGCCGCACCCTCGGCGGCCTGCGCGCCGAGATCGAGGCGGGCCGCCAGGCGATGAAGCGCGAGCTCGACGCGATCACCGAGCGCCTGGTTGATGCAGGTCTCGCCGTGTCCGTCGGCCCGAGCGAGGCCCGCCAGCTCATCGTGCGCGGGCAGGCCAACCTGCTCGACGACCTTCGCGCGATCGAGGACCTCGAGCGGATGCGGCTGCTGTTCTCGGACCTCGAGACGCAGAAGGACGTGATCGACCTGCTCGCCCGCGCCGAGGGCGGCGACGGGGTGCGGATCTTCATCGGCTCGGAGAACAAGCTGTTCTCGCTCTCCGGCTCGTCGCTGATCGCGGCGCCGTTCCGCGACGGGTCGCAGACCATCGTCGGCGTCGTCGGCGTGATCGGCCCGACGCGCCTGAACTACGCCCGCATCGTGCCGATGGTCGACTACACGGCGCGGGTCGTCTCGCGGATGCTCGACCGCGGGACGTAGGGCCGGGGCCGCTCGCCCAATGCGCCGCCGCGCCCCTCGGTTGACGCGGAATGTCGGCCCGCGAAGCACATCGGGAGAGGGGGAGCGCCGTATCCGGACGACGCACCCGCCTCTCCCGACCCTTGCCGCCACGAGGCCCACCCTCCCCCGCAGAGGAGGGAGGGCAGGCCGGCGCGGGTTTTCGCCTCAGCCGCGGATCACGTCCACGATCTGGTAGGTGTCCGGATCGACGATGACGATGTCGTCGTCCACGAGGACGTAGCTGTAATCCTCGTATTCCGGTGCCAGCTCGACGATCGCCGGCGGGAGGCGGTGCAGTTCATAGCTGCGGGCGATCGCCGTGCCGACGGTGAGCGCGAAGGCGCCGGCCGCCAGGCGCGGCACGCCGCTGCGGAACAGGTCCTGGCGGAACCGGGTGCGCTCGGCGCCGCCGAGACGCCCATAGGCGCCGCGGGCCTCGCCGCCGCCGCGCGGACCGCGGGCGCCGCGATCCGGACGACCGTCGCGGTCGCCGCGGGCACCGGGGCCGTCGCGATCGCCCCGGCCGTCACGGGCGCCGGGACCATCACGGTCGCCGCGTCCGTCGCGCGCCGCCGGACCGTCGCGATCCCCGCGGGGGCCGCCGGTCTCGTTGCGCCCGGGGCCGCCGCGCTCGTCGCGGGCGCCGGGCTTGCCGCCGGGGCCGTCGTCGCGCATCGCACCGCCGCGTTCCGCACCGCCCGGCGCCCCGCGATCGGCACCGACCGGACCGGCCCGGTCGGCACCGCCGCCCGGCCCGCCGCGCTCGGCCGCGCCGCCCGCCGGGCCGCCGGCGTCGTTCCCGCGCATCGCGCCGCCGGCACCACCGCCAGCACCGCCGCCAGGGCCTGCACCGCCGCGCATGCCACCGCCGGCGCCGCCGCCAGCACCGCCCGCCGGTCCGCCGGCGCCGCCGGCGCCGCCCGGCCCGCCGGCACCGCCGCCGGGGCCGCCCTGGCCGAAGGCCGTGGCCGTGCCCAGCACCAGCACGGCGGCCGTCACCGTTCCGCGAAAGATCTTGTTCATGGCGCTCGATCCCGTCCCGTTATTGTTGAAAGGCCGCGTCCGTCGCCGACCGACGAAGTCACCGCCCCGAAACGGTACAGTCCCGAAAAGCGTTCCGTCGGCGCGTGCCTCTCGGAGACGACGTGACACGGGCGGTGGGCATCCTCGTTCGCGCGCCCACGCGGCCTAGGCGGTCCCGGTCCCCGCCTGTAACGTCGCCCGTATCAAGAATGCACCGTCCGAACGACGGAGACAGGGAGCCAGCATGTCCGACTCGATCGGGATCGCGCCAACCGCCGAAGACGTGGCGGCCGACCGCAGCCGCCGCATCCGGGCGATCGTCGCCTCGTCCTCCGGCAATTTGGTCGAGTGGTACGATTTCTACTGCTACGCCTTCTTCGCGATCTACTTCGCGTCGTCGTTCTTCCCGAAGGGCGATTCCACCAGCCAGCTTCTCCAGACCGCCGGCATCTTCGCCGTGGGCTTCTTCATGCGGCCGATCGGCGGCTGGCTGTTCGGGCGCATCGCCGACCGCGTCGGGCGCCGGACCTCGATGGTCATCTCGGTCCTGATGATGTGCATCGGCTCGCTGTTCATCGGCCTGCTGCCCACCTACGAGACCGTGGGCGCCGCAGCCCCCGTGCTGCTGCTGCTGGCGCGCATGCTCCAGGGCCTCTCGGTCGGCGGCGAGTACGGCACCAGCGCCACCTACATGAGCGAGGTCGCGCTGAAGGGTCAGCGCGGATTCTTCGCCTCGTTCCAGTACGTGACGCTGATCGGCGGCCAGCTCCTGGCCTCGCTGGTGCTGATCGTGCTGCAGTTTGCGCTCACCGAGGCGCAGCTGCACAGCTTCGGCTGGCGAATCCCGTTCTTCCTCGGGGCGGTGGCCGCCATCGTCGCCCTCTACCTGCGGCGCTCGCTCGCCGAGACCGCGGGCTCCGACAAGGAGAACGCCGGCACCTTCTCCGAGCTTGCCAAGCATTGGCGCGCGTTCTGCGTGGTCCTGGCCTACACCGCCGGCGGCTCGCTGGTGTTCTACACCTTCACCACGTACATGCAGAAGTATCTCGTCAACACCGCGCATTTCGACAAGGGCACGGCCTCGCGCACGATGACCGCGGTGTTGCTGGTCTACATGATGGTCCAGCCGCTGTTCGGCGCGCTGTCGGACCGGATCGGGCGCAAGGCCAACATGCTGCTCTACAGCGGCCTCGGCACGCTGATGGTTGTGCCGCTGATGACCGCGATCGGCGCGACGCAGGACCCCTACGTCGCCTTCGGCCTGATCACGCTGGGGCTGCTGGCGGTGAGCTTCTACACGGGGATCAGCGGCATCGTGAAGGCGGAGCTGTTCCCGACCAAGGTCCGCGCGCTCGGCGTCGGCCTGTCCTACGCCCTCGCCAACGCCACCTTCGGCGGCACCGCCGAATACGTGGCGCTGTGGTTCAAGGAGGCGGGGATGGAATCGAGCTTCTTCTGGTACGTCACCATCCTGCTCGCGATCGCCTTCGTCGCCTCGCTGATCATGCCGAACCCGAAGGTCCACGGCTATCTCGACGGTGACGGCACGGTGGAGGAGGCGCTCGGAGGCAAGCCGCGCCTGGCGCGGGCCTGAGCCCGGCCCTGCCGTCGCGCGGAATGCCCGTCAGGCCGTCCGGGACCGGTTCTTGAGCTCCATGTTCTCGCGGTAGAGGGACTGGAGGTTCTTTAAGACGCCGCCGAGATAGGCCTGGTAGGTCGGCAAGGCATCGGGCGCGACGCCGGCGCGCTCCGCGAAATGGGCGACGATGGCATCGGATTCGGTCGTGAACCGGCCGGGCGCAAGCTCGGCCGTCGGGGAGGTCACCGTCTCGACCGCCGGCGCGAGCCGGCTGCGGATCGACGTCTCCGCCGCGTCGCCGGGGACGAACTCGCGCAGGTCCGCCCGATCCAGCTGCCCGGTTTCGAGCAGGAACAGGCGGACCTTGAAGCAGAACGGGCAGCCCGCCTTCAGGTAGACGGTCGGCTTGAACGCGGCTTCGGTCATCGTCGGTCGTCCTCGTCGTCGAAGTGGGTCGGGCAGTCCCGCGGTAGCGGACCGGAAGCGCTCGGCGGCGCGGCCGGGGACCGCGCCGCCGCGTCAGATCCGACCGATCCGCCGGTCGGCACGGGCCGGGACATCCCTCGCCGGGCGTCGGCCGTCTGTGACCGAGGGCCTCGTGCCCCTCAGCGGATCGTCGTGCGGGTCACTTGATCACCGCGCAGCCGATGCGGTTGCCGGCGCCGCCGATCGGCTGCGTGGTGTGGTCGTCCTCGTTGGTGTGGACGATCAGCGCCGAGCCGTCGCCGTCCTGGAGGCCGCCGTCGCCCGTCAGCGGCGTCTCGCTGGAGACCTCGGCGTTCACCGAGCCGTCGGCTGCCGCGTAGACGTTGGGCAGGTCGCCCTCGTCCGGGCCGTCGGGGTTGAGCAGGCCGTGCTTGCTCTGGTCGTGGTTCACGTGCGCCTTCGAGTTCATGAACTTGTCGGTGTCGGAGCAGTCGCCGACCGCGTGGAAGTGGATGCCGTGCCAGCCGGGCGGCAGGCCGCCGGCCTTGATCGCGATCCGCATCACCAGCGCGTTCGCGCCGTCGCGGATCGTCAGCGTCCCGATCGTCTCGCCCTTGTTGTTCTTGATCTCGCCGGTGAAGGTCTGGGGTGCGGCGGCCGGGGCCGACTCCGCGGCCGGCGGGGTCTGCGCGAGCGCTCCGGTGGCGCCGGATGCGAAGCCGACGAGGGCTGCGAGCAACGGCAGGGTGCGTGTCATGTGATGGCTCTCCTCTCCACGTCGGGCTAGTTAGGCCGTCATCCGGTCCTCCGACAGGGCTTTCTTCGATCGCGCCGCCCGGGCAGCCCGGCGGCCGGACCATTCGTGACCCCTTCCCCGTGAACCAGCCTCGATGACGCGCGACAGGATCAGGGCCGACCTCCTGCTGGTCGAGCACGGCCATTTCGAGAGCCGGGCGCGGGCGCAGGCCGCCATCGCCGCCGGCCTCGTGCGGGCCGACGGACGCGCGGTCACCCGCGCCTCCGAGCGGCTGCCGGCCGACGCGGCGATCGAGGCCAGCGCGCCCCACCCCTTCGTCTCGCGCGGCGGCCTGAAGCTCGAGGCGGGCCTCGACGCCTTCGGCCTCGATCCGGCCGGGCTCCCCTGCCTCGACGTCGGCGCCTCGACCGGCGGCTTCACCGACCTGCTCCTGCGCCGCGGCGCGACGCGGGTCGTCGCGGTCGATGTCGGGCACGGCCAGCTTCACGCCAGTCTGGCCGCCGACCCACGGGTCACGAACCGCGAAGGGACCGACATCCGAACCCTCGCGCCGGGCAGCCTCGACCCTGCCCCTTGCCTTGCCAGCATCGACGTGAGCTTCATCGCCCTGCGCCTCGTGCTGCCGGCGGTGGCCGGGCTGCTGGCGCCGCGCGCGCACCTGATCGCGTTGATCAAGCCGCAATTCGAGGCCGGCCGCGAGCGCGTCGGCCGCGGCGGCATCGTCCGCGACGACGCCGTCCACGCGGAGGTCTGCGATGCGGTGCGCCGCACCCTCGCCGGCCTCGGCTTCACGATCCTCGGCCTGATCCCCTCCCCCGTCCGGGGCGGGGACGGCAACACCGAATTCCTCGTCGGCGCACGCGCCGATCGACCGCACGAAAGACCCGATGACCGCATCTGAAACCGTCACGATCCGTCGCCTCGGCGCGCGCGGGGACGGCATCGCCGAAGACGGCACGGCGATCGCCTTCGCGCTTCCGGGCGAGCGCGTCGCGATCCGGCGCGACGGCGGGCGCGGCGAGCTCCTCGGCATCGAGACGCCCTCGCCCGATCGGATCGCCCCGATCTGCCCGTACTTCACCCGCTGCGGCGGCTGCGCGACACAGCACCTCGCGCCCGAGCCCTACGCCGCCTGGAAATACGCGCAGGTCGCCAACGCCCTGGCCCAAGCCGGGCTCGACCGCGCTCCCGATCCGCTGATCGACGCCCACGGCGAGGGCCGCCGGCGCATCACCCTGCACGTCCGCGAGGTCGAGGGCCGGGCCGAGGCCGGGCTGATGGCCGCGCGCAGCCACGCCCTCGTCGCGATCGACCATTGCCCGATCACCGTGCCGGCCCTGCATCGGGCCCCCGAGATCGCGCGGGCGCTCAGTGCGCCCCTCGGGCACGGGCGAAAGCCCCTCGACGTCGCGGTGACCGCGACCGAGGCCGGGCTCGACGTGGACCTGCGCGGCCACGGCCCGGTCGAGGCCGGCGTGCGCGCCACGCTGGTGCGGCTCGCCGGAGAGCTCGACCTCGCCCGCCTGTCGCTGCACGGCGACGTGGTGGTGGAGCGCAAGGCCGTCACGGTGGCCTCGGGCGACGCGCGCCTCCATCCGCCGCCGGGCGGCTTCCTCCAGGCGACGGCGGCCGGCGAGGCGACGCTATCCGGGCTGGTGCGCGACGCCTTCACCAAGAAGACCAAGCGCGCCGTCGACCTGTTCTCCGGCTGCGGGCCCTTCACCCTGGCGATGGCGCGCACCGCCACCGTCCACGCGGTCGAGAGCGAGGCCGGCGCGCTGGCGGGCATCGCGCGGTCCTATCGCTCCGCGCTCGGCCTGAAGGGCGTCACCACGGAAGCCCGCGACCTGTTCCGCCGCCCCGTCCTCGCCCACGATCTGAACGGCTACGACGCCGTGGTCTTCGATCCGCCGCGGGCCGGCGCACAGGCGCAGGCGAAGCAGATCGCGGAATCCAAGGTGCCGCTGGCCGTCGGCGTCAGCTGCGACGCCGGGACCTTCGCCCGCGACGCGGCGACCCTGGTCGCGGCGGGCTTCGGCCTGGAGCGGGTCACCCCGGTGGACCAGTTCCGGTACTCGGGCCACGTCGAGATGGTCGGCGTGTTCCGCAGGGCGGTCGCGGTCAAGCGCCGGCTGTAGCGGCCGGCGGCCGCCTCGACGCGGGACCGAGCCCGCGCGGACGCGACGGGAGCGTCACGCCTCCCGGAGGCAGGGAAGAGGTCGAATCTCGTCGCTCCGTGCGGGTCGGTCGCCGCGAAGGCGCGGCGCCGCACACGGGGTGGGGCCGGCTACGAGCGGTCGGCCTCGGCCGTCACGAAGGTCAGGCAGCGGGCGCGGGCCTGCGGATCCCTGATGCGGTCGAAGGCTCGAACGAGGGCCAAGGTCTCGACCTCTCGGGATTCGGGCTCGCCCCCCGTGAAGAACGTGCTGACCGGCTCATCGAGCGTTTGCGCGATCCGCTCGAGGCTCGCGCGCGCGATGGACAGATGGGCATCCGGCTTTTTCACAAGACGACCTCATAGGCACGGCCTCCCACGGAGCCAATCAATTTATCGAGACTCCGGCGGCCTTCGGCCCAAGGCTGTTGGCGAGATGGCGACCCAGGATCACCAGGGCCTTCCGCACGATGTCGGCGGCCTCGTCGTTCCCGGTCGCCACAGCTTCGCGGTAGGCGGCGGAGAAGTCCTCGACGACCGCATCGAGCGCCTCGCCGTTCATGTCGGCCAGGAGAGTCTGGACGGCGCCGACGGAGACGGCATGCTTCGGTTCCTGCCACGCCGGGGCGAAACGCGTGCTCGAGGATCGGATCGCCTCGCGCGACCGATCGATCGCCAAGCGGGACAGCGCCATCAGATCGTTCGAATGGCCGATGCGCCGACGGCTCTGTCGTATCCGGGTCTTGAGAGCTGCTTTCTCGCATCGATAAGCAATCATGGATATGATCTCGCAGGTGATGAAATCGATGATCGTGCAAATGCGAAAGCAATAGACGGTAGGGCGCTGACAGTCTTGCGTCAAATCAACGTCTGATGTTCAGGTTTGTTTGTCGCGTGACCTGCGCATCAGGCTTTCGTGGGCCCGGTGCGCAAACGCCGGCCACGTCGTGCCTCGGTAGGGTCCTGGGCACGGCTGCCGCGCTCCAACCACCGAAAAAGGATCATAGGGCGGTTGGATGCTGCACGTTCACTCGGCCGGCGAGAAGTGACACCAACATAAGTTGTGTGTCCGCCTCACGTTTCTGTTACCGCGTGTGCCGGTTCAGAACAGGCTGCCTTGCGCGTCCTCGTCGCTGGACCGCGGCTGTTCGGCTGCTGGACGATCCGCCGGTGGGATGGCCGGCTGAGGCCGGCCGACCGGCTCGATCAACGCCGCGTCGTCGTTGCGAACGGCGTTCACCCGGTCGGAGACCGGGTCGAGGCGGAGCCAGTCGTCCGGGCATGGACGGCAGAGGGCCGCCGCCTCGGCCTGATCCACCGCGCGGGTGTCGAGCCAGGGTGCGACCTGCTCCGGCGCGAGGATCGCCGGCATCCGGTCGTGCACCGCCGCCATGGTTCCGTTGGCGCCCGTCGTGACGATGGCCGCCGTGTCGATCTCCGAGCCGTCCGCCCCGAGCCAGGATTCCCACAGGCCGGCGAGCGCCATCGGTGCGCCGTCCGCGCGGCGGATCGCGAAGGGCGTCCGCACCGCGCCGCGTCCGGTGCCCTCGCGCCGCCATTCGTAGAAGCCGTCGGCCAGGAAGACGCAGCGGCGGTGGCGCACCGCGCCGCGGAAGGTCGCCTTCTCCAGGATGCTCTCGACCCGCGCGTTAATCACTAGCGGAAAGGTCTTGGGGTCCTTCAGCCAGCTCGGCCAGAATCCCCAGCGCACCAGCCGGAAATGCCGCGCGCCGCTCTCGGCGATCACGATCGGCACGGGCTGGGTCGGTGCCACGTTGTAGCGCGGCGGAAAGTTCGGGCGCTCCGGGTAGCCGTAGAATTCGGCGAAGCGTTCGGGCGCCTGGGCGATGAAGAAGCGTCCGCACATCCCGAGAGGTTCCTATCCGCCGGCGATCGCCGCCCGCGGCGGCCGTCTAAAGCCACTTCTTCCAGCGGAAGAACACGTAAGGCAGCACGGCGGCGACGACCATCATCACCACCGCCATCGGGTAGCCGAAGCTCCAGTCGAGCTCCGGCATGGTCTTGAAGTTCATCCCGTAGATCGAGGCGATCAGCGTCGGCGGCATGAACACCACCGCCATGACCGAGAACAGCTTGATGATGTTGTTCTGCTCGAGGTTCACCAGCCCCAGAGTCGCGTCGAGCAGGAACTGGATCTTCGAGGACAGGAAGGTCGCGTGCTCCTCGAGCGATTGCAGGTCGCGCAGGGTCGAGCGCACGTCCTCGCGCAGCTCGCGCGGGGCCTTGGCCGTCCGGTAGGTGGCCGAGAGCGAGAGCAGGATGCGCTCCATCGAGACGAGGCTCTCGCGCTGCTTCGAGATCAGGTCGCCGTGGCGGCCGAGGGCGCGGAGCGTGTCTTGGAGCGCGGTGTTGCGCGCGCTCGGGTCGGCCTGGACCTCGAAGATCTTGCCCGAGAGCCGGTCGATGCGCTCGCCCTGGAGCTGGAGCACGTCCGCCGCGCGGTCAATCACCGCCTCGATCAGGCCGGCGAGGATGGTCTCGCCCGAGGGCGTCCCCGTCGGCCCGCTGCCGGTCGCCCGGCCGGCGCGCTGGGTGTACATCCGGAACGCCTGCGGCTCCTCGTAGCGCACCGTCACGAGCTTGCGGCCCTGCAGGATGAAGGTGATGCCGGCGAGCCCCGGATCCTCCGAATCGCTGACCTTCGAGAGCACGCGCCCGGTCATGTAGCGGGCGCCGTCCTCGACGTAGAGCAGCTCGGAGGGCTCGATGTCCTTCATCTCCTCCCGCGTCGGCACCTGGATGCCCATGAAGGCCTCGACCTTGAGGTCCTCCTCCCGCGTCGGCTTGATCATGTCGAGCCAGACGGTGTCGTCGGGGATCGGGTCCTGCAGCTCGAGGGGGCGGCGCTCCAGCAGCATCTGGCCGGTGCCGGTGACCGGCTGGTGGATGAAGATCACGAAGAGCGAACCTGGGGATGGGCGCTCTGTCGAGCGCCGTCATGGGCGGGGGCGCTCACGCGAGCGCCGTTCAGGGACGAACGCGCTCAGTCGAGCGCGTGGGGCGGCGGCGCGCTTGCATCCGGCACGAAGAAGTCCGGCGCAAGGGGCACGCCCGCGGTGACGCGGTATTGCGAGAAATCCGTGACGCCGTTCTGCGACAGGAACGTGTCGTCGATCAGGAATTGGCCGGTGATCTCGCGAGCCGGCTTCAGAAACAGGGTATGGGCCGCGTCGGCGATGATCTCGGGGGTGCGGCTCGCCCGCATCAGCGCCTCGCCGCCGAGCAGGTTGTTGACCGCCGCCGTCGCGATGGTGGTGCGCGGCCACAGCGCGTTCACGGCGATGCCGGCCTTGCGCAGCTCGCCGGCGAGGCCGAGCACGCACAGCGACATCCCGAACTTCGCCATCGTGTAGGCGAGGTGCGGCGAGAACCACTTCTCCGCCATGTCGAGCGGCGGCGACAGCATCAGGATGTGCGGGTTCTGCGCCTTTTCCAGATAGGGAAGCGCGTATTTCGAGACCATGTAGGTCCCGCGCGTGTTGATCTGATGCATCAGGTCGAAGCGCTTCATCTCGGTCTGGCGCGTCGGAGTGAGCGAGATCGCGCTGGCGTTGTTGACCACGATGTCGACGCCGCCGAACGTCTCCGCGGCGCGCGCGAAGGCGTCGCGCACCGAATCCTCGTCGCGCACGTCGACCACCAGCGGCAGCGCCCGGCCGCCGGCCGCCTCGATCGCGGCGGCGGCGGTGTGGATCGTGCCCTCGAGCTTGGGGTGGGGCGTCTCGGTCTTGGCCGCGATCACCACGTTGGCCCCGTCGCGGGCCGCGCGCAGGCCGATGGCGAGCCCGATGCCGCGCGAGGCGCCGGTGATGAACAGGGTCTTGTCGACCAGGGTACCGGTCATCGCTTCCTCCGCGCGTGGGTCGGGCGTTGCGTGTCAGGGCTTGATCCGGAAGCGGGCGGGCTGCGTCCCGTCGGCATCCGTGAAACCGTATTCCGCCGCGATGTCGCCGGCGTGGATAACCCGGCCCGACCGGGCGATCACGTCGGGGTCTGCGGCGAGCGCCGCCAGCGCGCGGCCGGCATAGAGCGGGCTCTCGGTGGCGAGCGCGCCCTGCCCGAGGTCGCAGACGCGCTCGGTCCGCACGAAGCCCGGCGAAAGGGCGAGCGCGGTGACGCCGTGCGGGCGCAGCTCCTCCCCGAAGGCGAAGGCGAGGCGGTTCGTCGTCGCCTTGGCGAGGTCGTAGTAGACGTCGCCGAGGTAGCCCTCCTCGGTGCCGAAGGAGACCAGCGCGATCAGGCCCGATCCCGCCGCGATCATCGCCGGCGCCACGGCGCGGGCGAGCAGCAAACCGGGATAGGGGCCGACGCGGGCGAATTCCGCGAACGGCTCGGCCGAGCGGCGCCAGAACGGCGTGCCCCATCCGGTCCCGTCCGGGTAGCGCTCGCCATCGTAGCCCTCGTTGCCGCCCCAGACGCTCGAGACCGCGACGTCGATGCGGCCGAAGCGGCGCAGGGTCCAGTGGACGAGCGCGTCGACGGCGCGCTCGCTGGTGTGGTCGCAGAGATAGTGGTGGCCCTCGCCGCCGGCGGCGTCGACCTCGCGGCTGGTGTCCTCGATCGATTCGGCGCGCTGCTCGGTGCGCGGCCCGGTCTCGCTCGACCGGGCGGTGACGACCACCGTGGCGCCCCCCTCGCCGAGCGCCCGGGCGATGCCCCGCCCGACGCCGCGCGAGGCGCCCGCGACGAGGCAGATCTTCTGGCCGAGGTCGGGCGTCACGGCCTCGGGCCGGGCTTCGATCGGGCGAGGAATGCCCGGAACGCGCCCTGTGCCTCCTCCGTGCGCAGCTGCCGGTCGAACGCCTCGGCCTCGGCGTCCAGCGCCGCCTCGACCGCGGCCTGGTCCCCGCGGATCAGCTTTCGCGAGGCGGCGAGCGCGCCGCGCGGCAGGGCGGCCAGCCGAGCGGCCTGGCCGAGCGCGTGCTCCAGCAGCATGTCGGAGGGCATCACCGCGTTGACGAGCCCGAGCGATTCGGCCGCATCCGCCCCGAACATCTCCGAGAGCAGCAGCAGCTCGGTCGCCTTGAGGCGGCCGATCCGCCGCGGCAGCAGGTAGCTCGAGGCCGCCTCCGGCACGAGGCCGAGCTCGACGAAGGGCATGCGGAAGCGCGCCGCCGGGCTGGCGTAGACGAGGTCGCAGTGCAGCGTCAGCGTGGTGCCGATGCCGACGGCGATCCCGTCGACCGCCGCGACCATCGGCGTCGCCGTGCGCGCGAGCTGCCGGATGAAGCGGAGCGAGGGCGCCTCGCTGAACGCCTTTTCCGCCCGCGAGACAAAGTCGGCGATGTCGTTGCCGGCGCAGAAGATGCCGGGCACCCCGGAGAACACCACCGCGCCGACGGCATCCGACGCGTCGGCCGAGGCCAGCGCCTCGCGCATCGCGTCGTACATCGCCCCGGTGAGCGCGTTCTTCTTCTCGGGCCGGTTCAGCGTGATCGACCGGACGCCGTCCGCGCCGTCGGTGATCGCCACGTGCTCGCTCATCTCCGCCTCCCCCTGATCATTCGTTCCAGGCCTCGCCAGCGACCGATCGATGTCACCGTTTCCGTTCCAGACCCGCCATCCCGGGGCGCCGAAGGTGCGCCCGGGATCCGGAGCCGCCGGCCGGGCTCGATGAGGTGCCACCTGCGGTTCTGGATTCCGGGCTCCGCGTCGCGGACCCGGAATGACGGGCGGAGGGCTTGGGTCACGCCACCAGCACGGCGGCCGCATCGTCCAGGAACCCGCCGCCGTCGATCACCACCTGGGCCAGCCCGTCGGCGGCCGGCAGCAGGTTCTCGGCGAAGAAGCGCGCGAGCGCGATCCGCGCGGCGTGCGCCGGATCGGTCTCGCCCGCCTTCAGCGCGGCGCGGGCGGCCAGCGCCTCGCGGGCGAGGCAGGCCGCGCCCTGGGCCAAGCCGAACAGCCGCAGGTACGGCGTCGCGCCGGCCAGGGCCGCGTCCGGTCGGTTGGACCTCAGGCTCGCCAGCTGGTGGCTGGTGGCACGGTCGAGGGCCTCGATGCCGGCGCGCAGCCGCGCCGGCGCGTGGCCGAGGGCCGGGTCGGCGGCCTTGAGCAGGGCTTCGGCGACCCGGCGCATGGCAGCGATCTGCGCGCGCACCGTGGCGCCGTCGTTCAACGGGAGCTTGCGCCCGGTGAGGTCGATCGCCTGGATGCCGTTGGTGCCCTCGTAGATCCCGAGGATGCGGGCGTCGCGCATCGCTTGCGCCGCGCCGGTCTCCTCGACGAAGCCCATGCCGCCGTGCACCTGCACGCCGAGGGAGGCGACCTCGTTGGCGATGTCGGTCGAGAACGCCTTGGCCACCGGCGTCAGCAGCGAGGCGCGGTCGAGCGCCGCCTTGCCCTCCGGCCCCTCGGCCGCGTCGAGGGCGGCCGCGGTCAGGTAGCAGACGCCGCGCGCGGCCGCGGTGCAGGCCTTCATCGTCAGCAGCATGCGCTGCACGTCCGGATGGGCGACGATCGGGCTCGTCTCGGCGGAGCCCGGCGCTTTTCCCTGCCGGCGCTCGCGGGCGTAGGCCAGCGCCCGCTGCGTCGCCGCCTCGGCGATGCCCACGCCCTGCAGCCCGACATTGAGGCGGGCGTTGTTCATCATCGTGAACATGCAGGCGAGCCCGCGATTCGCCTCGCCGATCAGCCAGCCGACGGCGCCGCCGTTGTCGCCGAAGGCCATCGAGCAGGTCGGCGAGGCGTGGATGCCGAGCTTGTGCTCCAGGCCCGAGCAGCGCAGGTCGTTCTCCGACCCGTCGGGGAGCACCTTCGGCACCAGGAACAGCGAGATGCCGCGGGTGCCCGCGGGCGCATCCTTCAGGCGGGCGAGCACGAGGTGGACGATGTTCTCGGCCATGTCGTGGGCGCCGTAGGTGATGTAGATCTTCGAGCCGACGATGCGGTAGCTGCCGTCGCCGGCCGGCTCCGCGCGGGTGCGGATCGCGGCCAGGTCCGAGCCGGCCTGCGGCTCGGTCAGGTTCATCGTCGCGGTCCACTCGCCGGAGACGAGCTTGCCGAGGTAGCGCGCCTTCAGATCCTCCGAGCCGTGCGCCGCCAGCGCCTCGATGCCGCCGGCGGTGAGCAGCGGGCACAGGCCGAAGGCGAGGTTGGCGCCGTTCCACATCTCAGTGCAGGCCGCGTCGAGCACCTGCGGCAGGCCCTGCCCGCCATGGTCCGGGTCGGCGGTGAGCCCGTTCCAGCCGCCGGCGACGAATGTCCTGTAGGCGTCCGCGAAACCCGGCGCCGTGGTGACGACGCCGTCCGCGAGCGTCGCGCCGTGCCGGTCGCCGATGCGGTTCAGCGGGGCGAGCACGTCGGCGGCGAGGCGTCCGGCCTCGGTGAGGATCGCGTCCGCGTCCTCGATGCCGAGCGCGCCCGTGCCGTCGAGCCCGGCGATGTGCTGCAGGGTGAACACCATCTCGGACACGGGTGCGCGGTAGCTCATCGGCTGTTCCTCCCGCCCGGCCCGGTTCGACCGCGCCTCGGCGTCTCGTTTGACGGTCGGCGCGGGGGCACGCTAGGCCCACGCCCTCCGCTGACGGCATACGCCCGAACCGGCCCCGCCGTCACCGCCGGAGATGGTTTATATATGAACGATCTCGCGTCAATCCCCGCCCCGGCCTCGGGCCGGCGCCCGACGGCCCGCCTCCCGGGCGACGGATCGGGCGTGGCGGAGGCGGCGCGCCTGATCCGGGCCGGCGCCTGCGTCGCCTTCCCCACCGAGACCGTCTACGGCCTCGGCGCCGACGCCACCGATGCGGAGGCGGTCGCCGGGATCTTCGCGGCGAAGGCGCGCCCGCGCTTCAACCCGCTGATCGCCCATCTGCCCGGCCGCACCGCCGCCGAGGGTCAGGGCACGTTCGACGACCACGCGCTTCGGCTCGCGGAGGCGTTCTGGCCGGGCCCGCTCACCCTGGTGGTGCCGGCCTCGGGCGGCACCACCGTGTGCGACCTGGCGCGTGCCGGCCTGCCGAGCGTGGCGCTGCGGGTTCCCGCCAACCCGCTCGCCCGCGATCTTCTCGCCGCAATCGGCCGCCCCGTCGCCGCCCCGTCGGCGAATCGCTCGGGCCGGGTCAGCCCGACGCGGGCCGACCACGTGCTCGCCGACCTCGACGGGCGGATCGCGGCCGTGCTCGACGGCGGCGACACCCCGGTCGGGGTCGAATCGACGGTGATCGCCTGCCTCGGCGGCCCGCCGCGGCTGCTCCGGCCCGGCGGCATCACCCGCGCGGCGATCGCGGCCGTGCTCGGGACGGCGTTGGCCGCACCGGCGCAGGACGATGCGGCCCGGCCGATCGGCCCCGGCCTCCTGGCCTCGCACTACGCGCCGCGGGCTGCGTTGCGGCTCGACGCCGAGGTGGTCGAGCCCGAGGAGGCGGTGCTGCTGTTCGGTGCGTCGCGCCCGGTGGGGATCGAGCGCGCGCGCGCGGTCTCGAACCTCTCTCCGCGCGGCGACCTCACGGAGGCGGCGTCCCGCCTGTTCGCCGCCTTGCGCGACCTCGACGCGTCGGGAGCCGCGACGATCGCGGTATGCTGGATCCCCGCCGACGGCCTCGGCGAGGCGATCCTGGACCGGCTCGGACGGGCCGCCGCCCCGCGCTGAAAAAATCTTTCGTCCGGCGTGGAACCGGGGGTCGCGAGGGCTGTTTCCCCATCACGAAGGCCAGTTCAGCCCCCAATGGCCTTTTTCCTTCCAGGCTCGGAGCAATCCGAGCCTTTTTTCTTGCGCTTTTCCGGCAGCGGCGGGCCGAGGCAGCGAACCGCCCCGGCCCTCGACGGCGTCAGCCCGCCAGCTTGGCGGCGATCCCGGCCACGTGCCGGCCCTGGAACTTCGCCCCCTCGAGCTCGATCGCGATCGGCTGGCGCGAGCCGTCGCCGCCGGCGATGGTGCTGGCGCCGTAGGGCGTGCCGCCCGACACCGTCTGCACGTCGCTCATCCCCTTGAACGAGTAGGGAAGCCCGACGATCACCATGCCGTGGTGCAGCAGGACGGTGTGGAAGCTGGTGATCGTGGTCTCCTGCCCGCCATGCTGCGAGCCGGTGGAGGTGAACACCGAGCCGACCTTGCCGACGAGGGCGCCCGTCGCCCAGAGGCCGCCGGTCTGGTCGATGAACTGCTTCATCTGCGCGGCCATGTTGCCGTAGCGGGTCGGCGTGCCGAAGATGATCGCGTCGTAGTCGGCCAGCTCCTCGGGCTTCGCGATCGGGGCCGGCTGGTCGAGCTTGTAATGCGATTGCTTGGCGACCTCCTCCGGCACCAGCTCGGGCACGCGCTTCACGTGCACCTCGGCGCCGGTCTCGCGCGCGCCCTCGGCGGCGGCGTGGGCGAGCTGCTCCACGTGGCCCCAGGACGAATAGTACAGCACCAGGATCTTCGTCATCGTCGGCTTCCGTTCGCATGGCCGGGCGGCGATGCCGGGATCGGCGGCCGCCTCGCGCTCGCCCGAAGATCGTACCCGCCGGGCTTTGCGCAAATGCCCCGATCTGCAAGAACGATCTTGCGTGAATGCAAGGTCGATGGATGGCGACGCCCTGGGACGACTTTCGGCTGGTGAAGGCCATCGCCGACCATGGCGGATTGACCGCGGCCGCCGCACGCCTCGGCATCAACCACTCGACCGCGTTTCGGCGCCTCGCGGCGATCGAGGCGTCCGTCGGCGCACGCCTGTTCGAGCGCTCGCGTGCGGGCTACGCGGCGACGCAGGCCGGGATGGCGATGGTCGAGGCGGCCGGCGCGATGGAGGAGACCGCCGCGCGTTTCGCCCGCGACGTCGCCGGGCGCGCCTCGGAACCGACCGGCCTTCTCCGCATCACCGCGCCGTCGGGCCTGGTCACCGACCTGCTGATGCCGATCCTCGCCGATTTTCGCACCCGGTGCCCGGGGATCCGCCTCGACGTGGTGGTGTCCGACGACGCGCTGAACCTCTCGCGCCGCGATGCCGACGTGGCGGTCCGCGCCAGCAACGACCCGCCGCAGAACCTGTTCGGGCGCCGCCTCTCGACCGTCGGTTGGGCCCTCTACGGCCGCGCCGACGATACGGATCGCGACCCGCGGCGTGCGGATTGGGTGGCGCCGTCGGAGCAGGTCGGCGACGGCAGGTTCCTGCGCTTCGTCGCCGAGCACGGCGACCCGGACCGCATCGTGATGCAGCTGAACACGGTCGCCGGCCTGTGCGAGGCTGTGGAGGCCGGCATCGGCATCGGCCTGCTGCCCTGCCTCAGCGCCGATCGGCGGCCAGGTTTGCGCCGGCTGCGGCCACCCGATCCCCACTTCGCCGACGGCCTGTGGATGCTGACGCACCCGGATCTGCGCCATTCGGTGCGGGTCCGGGCCTTCATGGATTTCGTCGGCGATGCGGTCGTCGCGCTGCGCCCGGTCATCGAGGGCCGTACGGCGAACGACGGAACGGCTTAGCCGGGCGGGACGAACCGACGATCAGCCGGCCTTGATCTCGGTGATCTCGACTTCCTGCCCGTTCACCTCGACGACGTCGCCGACGCTCTTGCCGGTGATCGCCTTGGCGAGCGGGGCGACGTAGGCGATCGAGCCCTTGGCCGGATCGGCCTCGTCCTCGCCGACGATGTGGAAGGTCTGGCGGGTGTCGTCCTCGCGCAGCACGGTCACCGTCGAGCCGAAATGCACGGTGTCGCCCTCGACCGTCTCGACGAGCTGGGCCGTGCCGAGCCGCGTGGTCCAGTAGCGCAGGTCGCGCGTGACGCGGGCGGTGTCGGCCTTGTCGTCGGGCGTCAGCTGGGCCTGCTCGGCCTGGAGGCGCGCGACCTCCTGCTCGATCTGCGCGAGCCCCGCCGGGGTGACGAAGTTGGTGTGGGGGGAGATCGGGCGGTCGGGGAGGTCCTCGAAGGCTTCCCCGCCCTCCTTCTCGCGAACGAATGCACTGCTCATGGGTCGAGAATGCCCCGGCTTGCGCCGCGGTTCCGTCCCGAAGCCGACTCATCGCCGGGGCGATCGGCGTTCGGCGTCGCGCGTCAGCCGATCTCGACCACCGTCCGGCCGCGGATCTTGCCCGAGAGGATGTCGGCTCCAAGCCCGCCGACCTCGGCGAGGCCGACGCGGTTCGTCATCGCCGCAAGCTTCTGCAGGTCGAGCTCGTCGGCCAGCCGCGCCCAGGCGGCGCGCCGCTTCGCCTGCGGCGTGGTCACGCTGTTGATGCCCAGCAGCGACACGCCGCGCAGGATGAAGGGGGCGACCGAGGTCGGCAGGTCCATGCCCTGCGCCAGGCCGCAGGCGGCGACCGCTCCGTCGGCCTTGGTCTGGGCGAGCACGTTGGCGAGCGTCGTCGAGCCGACGGCGTCGACGGCCACGGCCCAGCGCTCCTTGCCGAGCGGCTTGCCGGGCTTGCCGAGCTCGTCGCGGTCGACGATCTCGGCGGCGCCGAGGGACTTGAGATACTCCGCTTCCCCGGCGCGCCCGGTCGAGGCCATCACGTGCCAGCCGGCTCGCGCCAGCAGCGCGACCGCGACCGAGCCGACGCCGCCCGAGGCGCCGGTGACCAGGGCGGGACCGTCCTTCGGGGTCAGGCCGTGGGCGTCGAGCGCCATCAGGCAGAGCATCGCGGTGTAGCCGGCGGTGCCGATCGCCATCGCCTGCTCGGGCGACAGGCCGGCGGGCAGCGGCACCAGCCAATCGCCCTTCACCCGCGCCTTCTCGGCATAGGCGCCCAGATGCGTCTCACCGACGCCCCAGCCGGTGAGAACCACCGCGTCGCCGGGCTTGTAGTCGGGGTGGTCGGAGGCCTCGACGACGCCCGAGAAGTCGATGCCGGGGATCATCGGGAAACGGCGCACCACCGGCGACGCGCCGGTCATCGCCAGCCCGTCCTTGTAGTTCAGGCACGAATGGGTGACGCGGACGGTGACGTCGCCGTCCATCAGATCGGCCTCGTCGAAATCGGTGAAGGACAGGCTCTGACCGGCCTCGCCCTTCTCGATCACCCAAGCCTTGAACCGCGCCATGCTCGCCTCCCGATGCGTTCGGGGGACCTGTGGCGGGAGCGGCGCGAAATCAACCCGCCGGAGGGTCGGGCTCCGGCGGGGCGATGTGGACGGGGCTCTTAGTAGCCGTCGTAGAGGCTGCCCGAGGAGAAGCCGAGGCCGACGCCGATATCGGCTGAGCTCGCGCCGGCGATGCCGAGCGCGTCCGGGATCGAGCCGAACCGCGGCCCGCCGTAGCCGACGCCCTGGTAGCCGCCACCGTATCCGCCGCCATAGCCGCCGCCGACCGGCACCCAGCCCGAGCGGGCCGGCGCGACGAGGACGCGGCGGCTGACGCTGGCGTATTCCGGCGGGATCGTCTCGGGGATCGACTGCGCCGGCTGCACCAGCACGCGGCGGTGCTGCACCGTGAACTGCGGCGGGGTGGTGACCCAGCAGCCGATCAGCTCGCCGTAGGGCCCGCGCCGGGTCTGCCAGGTCCGGCCGCCGGGCGAGACCATCACCCGCTCCGACACGGTGTCGTAGACCGGCGGCGTGGTGCGGTAGATCGTGCGGGGCGGCCGCACCAGCACGTTTTCCTGCACGGTATCGAACACCGGCGGGGTCGAGACGTGGCGGTAGCATTCGGAGCCGTAGCAGCCGCCGGCCGAAGCGGGCGATGCGACGAGGACGGCACCGGCGAGGGCGGCGAAGAGCAGGGTGTTTCGGGCGACCGGCGCGGTCATGACGGCTTCCTCTGATACGCGGAACGAAAGGGATGACGCGAAGGGCGCGCACATCTCGACGCTCAAGAGGCCGTCGGGTTGCTGTACAAGCAAGCACTATCCGAAAGTAGGGTAAAATTAACCCTCGATCCGGAGTGCGTAGTTACCGTCTACGTAAGTAAATCCTCGATGAATTGAATTGCAGAATTTTGGTTGTCCTCGAATCCTACGTCTGCCCGGGCTTGAGCTCGTAGAAGATGTGCCGGCCGATGACGTCCATCTTGCGCAGGCGCCGCGACCAGCCCGGCTTGACGTAGTCGGCATGGTAGTGCGTCGCGTCGCCGACCTCGGCGAGGTAGGTGCGCCCCTCGATCACCGACTGCGCGATGCGGGTGGCGGTGGCCCACGAGCCCGAATCGGTGATGCGCAGGGCCTTGCCCTCGCAGGCGAAGGAGAACTGGCAGCCCATGTAGCGGTGTCGGTTCTGGTAGACGACGCCGCAGACGTTCGACGGGTAGAGCCCGCTCTTCACGCGGTTCAGCACCACCTGGGCGACGGCGGCCTGGCCGGCCTCGGGCTCGCTGCGCGATTCGAAGTACACGGCCTCGGCGAGGCAGCGCTGCTCCTTGTCCATGGCGTCCGGCCCGATCAGGTCGGCGTAGCGATGGCGAGCGTCCTCGGGGACCGATTGCGCCACCGGCGGCTCCGTCCGGTCGGTGCGGATGGTGAGGCCCGGCAGCATCAGGCTGGCCGAGGCGACCTCGACCGGCGTCGCGTCGGCCGGCGCCGGCGTCGTCGAGGACAGGGCGACCGCGCGCGGCACCGGCGGCGTCGAGCCGTCGTCGCGGCGTTCCTCCGCGGCCTCGGCGATCGCGTCGTCGTCGCCGGGCGTGCCGGTGTCGGCGCGCCCGAGCCCGAGATCGGGGACGGGGACGAAGCCGGCGTCCGGCTCGAGGTCCGGGTTCCAGGTGGCGGTCCCCGGCGTCAGCAGGCCGGTGACGTTGCCGGTGAGGTTGGCGAAGAGCAGCGACGAGCCGGCTTCGCGCAACGATGCCGCGGTGCGCTCGAAGCTCGGGCCCGGCGCGCGCGCCGGATCGCCCTTGCCGCCGCGCTGCACGATCGGGAACACCCGCGCCTCGGCCTTGAGATCGGCCTGCAGCGGCGCGTCGCCGACCCGGCGCCGGGCGCGGACGGCGTCCGCCCGCTCGATGGTGAGGAGGGCGCCGGCGCCGTCGCGGCGCAGGCTCGCACCGATCAGCACGGTGCCGGCCGGCAGGGCCGGGACCAGGCGTGCGTCGCTCTCGGTCAGCCGGCTCGACCCGAAGCTGGTCTCGGTGCCGGCGCTCGCCGTGAAGGAGACCAGCAGCCCGAGGCCGGCCATCCAGGGCGTGAAGGCGGTGCCGAGCCCGATGAGGCCCCGTCCGCGTCGTCCTCGTCTCGTGCCCACGCCGAACCGACCCGTACTGGAAAAGCCACGCCCGACGATCCTCCCGGCTGGTTCCGGTACGAGGATGGCGGTCGCGGATTTATCGCGCGGTATGGTTGCGGAGGGGTTAAAGGCACCCGATCGACGGTTGCCCTCAGGCGGCGCGGACGACCGCGATGTCGAAGGTCGGGCCGTGCGGGCCCATGCGCTCGCGCATGGTGATGCGGTCGTCGGGCGTCAGGGTCCCGAGCGGCACGTCCCGGTCCGGCAGCACCACCGTCGTCGCCTTGTTGAGGTGGACCAGCACGTGGCGCTTCATCGGCAGCGAGGCCGCGGCCCAGGCCTTCAGCTGCCCGTAATACGGCTCGCGCGTCCACGCCTTCGGCTGGCCGGGGTCGACCTGCACGTTCATGTTGCGGTTCACCGGATCGAGGCTGAGCACCATCTTGGCGCGGTCGGGCTTCCACTCGGGGCCGAGCCAGCTTTCCGTCATCCACAGGCAGTGGAAGGCGCGGCAATGGTCGGGCCGGTCGGCATGGATCGCGCAGCCGCGCCCTGCCCGGGTGTGGCGGCACCATTGCCCGGCGACGCTCTCGACCGCGGGCACGTCGTAGACCTTGCAGCACAGCGTGCAGGCGCCGCAGGCCCGGCCGGGGGCCGGCATCGCGACGATGGTGGCGGGATCGAGCATCGCGTCGAGGCTTCGCGGTTACGAAAGGGGCCCGGCCGAGGCCGCGCGGTTCTGCCGGGGTACCTGAGCCCGCATCGGGTCGGTAGTGTGGCGGGCCTACGCGCCACAGCACCGGATCGCCCGCATGCTCTCGAACCTCGCCGTCCGCGACGTCGAAACCCTGATCCACCCCTACACCAATCTCGATGCGCACCGGGGCGCCGGGCCGCTGGTGCTCGAGCGCGGCGAGGGCGTCCACGTCTACGACACGGAAGGCCGCCCCTACATCGAGGGCATGGCGGGGCTGTGGTGCACGGCGCTCGGCTACTCCAACGGCGAGCTCGTCGAGGCCGCCCGCGCGCAGATGGGCAAGCTCCCGTTCACCCACCTGTTCTCCGGCCGCAGCCACGATCCGGCGATCGAGCTGGCCGAGGTGCTGAAGGAGCTGATGCCGGTCCCGACCTCGAAGATCTTTTTCACCTCGTCGGGATCGGAGGCGAACGACACGCAGGTCAAGCTGGCCTGGTACCTGAACAATGCGCTGGGCCGACCGAAGAAGAAGAAGATCATCGGGCGCCAGCGCGGCTATCACGGCGTCACCATCGCCACCGCCTCGATGACCGGGCTGCCGGCCAACCACACCGATTGGGACCTGCCGCTGCCGGGCTTCCTCCATGTCGGCTGCCCGCACGTCTACCGGTTTGCCGAGCCCGGCGAGACGGAGGCGGCGTTCTCGCAGCGGCTGGCCGACGAGCTCGAGGCCACGATTCTGCGGGAGGGGCCGGAGACGGTGGCCGCCTTCGTCGCCGAGCCGGTGATGGGCGCGGGCGGCGCCATCGTCCCGCCGGAGGGCTACTTCGCGGCGATCCAGGCGGTGCTCGCGCGCTACGACGTGCGCTTCATCGCCGACGAGGTGATCTGCGGCTTCGGCCGCCTCGGCACCTGGTTCGGCAGCGAGGCGCTGGGGATGCGGCCGGACACACTCTCCTTCGCCAAGGCCCTGACCTCGGGCTACGTGCCGCTCGGCGGCGTCTCGATCGACGAGCCGCTCTACGAGGCGATGCGCGAGCAGAGCCGGAAGATCGGCACCTTCGGGCACGGCACCACCTATTCCGGCCACCCGGTCGCCTGCGCCGTCGCCCTGAAGACCATCGAGATCTACAGGCGCGAGCGCATCGTCGAGGGCGTGGCGGCGAAGGCGCCGCACTTCCAGGCGCGGCTGTCCGCGTTGGCCGAGCACCCGATCGTCGGCGAGGCGCGCGGCCTCGGCCTGATCGGCGGGCTCGAGATCGTCGCCGACAAGGCTTCGCGCCGGCAGTACGAGCCGAAGGCCGGGGTGGCCGCCCGCTGCGTCGCCTTCGCGCAAGCGGAAGGGCTGATCGTGCGCTTCCTGATGGGCGACCGCGTCGCCGTCTGCCCGCCGCTGATCATCACCGCGGACGAGATCGACGCCCTGTTCGACCGCCTGACACGGGCGCTCGACCGGACCGCGGCGTGGATCCGCGCCGAAGGGCTGGAGGCGATGCCATCCCTCTAGCACCGTACTGCGCCCCCTGGAATGCTGCGACGCGGCAGCGCTTTCTTAAGCCTGCGTTCATCCCGGCTGCACCCTTATCGTTCATCCGCCGGCTCAGGACCCGGGGATGATCTCGAATCGCCCGCCACCGCCCTGGAGCGGCGTGGGGGCACGAAGCGACGGCGCGACCGTCACGCGAACGACCACAGGACGCAAACCCATGTACGCCCCCGATGCGATGCAAGGTTCGGAGATGCAGGCCCAGGCTCACGAGCCCGAGCGCCGGCAGATGGACCAGGCCGAGGCCCGCTACGGCTTCCGTCCCCTCGCGCTTCCGGCGCTCGCCGCCGCCGCCCACTCGGTGAAGCCGGCCGGCAAGGTCGCCCCGCGGACCAACCGCAAGGGCGTGCTCGGCATCGTGCACGAGGATGCGCCGATCGACTGACCGATCGCGCGAACCGCCCCGTACCCGACGGTTCGGTTCAGACTTTCTCGACGGGTTCGCGTCATCGTCGCCCGCTCCCAGCCCGCGCCGCGCTTTCGCCGGAGTGCCGCGCTAGGAGCGCCCGACAGACGCGAACCCGAGGCTTCCATGCTGATCCTGCCGAGCCGCAGGCAGGTCCTGACCGGAATCGGCGGCACCTTCGCTGCGGCGGGGCTTTCGACCGGCGCCTACGCCTTCGGCGTCGAGCCGCTGCATCGCCTCGTGGTGACCCGCTACGCCCCGCGCCTGCCGGGTTGGACGCCGGGGCTCGCCCTCAAGGTCGCGGTGCTCGCCGACTTCCACGTCTGCGAGCCGTTCATGCCGCTCGACCGCGTCGCCGAGATCGTCGACGCGACGAACGCGCTGTCGCCCGACCTGATTCTCATGCTCGGCGACTATCCGGCCGCCGGCCGCATCGCCTGGAAACGCGTGCCGCTGCCCGAGTTCGCGCGGCTCGCCGCGGGCCTGCGCGCGCCGCTCGGCACCTACTCGATCCTCGGCAACCACGATTGGTGGGACGACGCGGCCGCTCAGGCGGCCCGCGGCGGCGTGCCGGAAGCACGCCGCGTGCTCGAGGCGGTCGGCATCCCGGTGATGGAGAACGACGCGCTGCGCCTTTCCAAGGACGGGCACCCGTTCTGGATCGCGGGGCTGGGCGACCAGCAGCCGTTCCTGGTCTTCGACGACGACAGCGGTCGCGACGACCTGCCCGCGACGATGGCCAAGGTGACCGACGCGGCGCCGGTGATCCTGATGATCCACGAGCCGGACGCCTTCGTCGACGTGCCGGAGCGGGTGTCGCTGACGCTTGCCGGGCACACCCATGGCGGCCAGATCCGCCTGCTCGGCCGTTCGCCGGCGATCCGCCCGATCCACGGGCACGACTATTCCTACGGCCACGTCGTCACCGACGGGCGCCACATGATCGTCTCGGGCGGGTTCGGCGTCAGCCGCATCCCGGTCCGCCTCGGCGTGCCGCCCGAGATCGTTCTGCTCGAGCTCGGGTCGAGCCCGGCGCCCACCGCCTGAGCGGCGAGACGCCTCACGCGCCGGTGCTGGCCGTTTCGCGCACGCACGCTACGTTCCCGGCATGCGCGCGCTCCTCGTCGGCCTCATCCTCGCCCTGCCCGTCCCGGCGCTCGCCGACGAATGCGGCGACCTGATCGACAAGGTCGCCAAGGCGACGACGGCGAGTCCCGGCAACCGCAGCGCCGACTTCGCCAACTTCACGGCCGGCGACGGCACCACCCTGACGCTGTCCTGCGGCGGCCCGCAGCTCTCGTCGGTCGGCGCGCAGTTCCGCGGCGACGCCCCGCCCGACGGCTACTACGCCCTGTTCGGCAAGGCCGGCCACGCCGTCACCGGCATCGCGGCCGACGTGATCGAGGCGGCGGCCCACAAGGCCCGCGAGGCGGCGAGCCGCCTGCGCCACAGCAACGTCGACGCCGGCGGCGCCCGCATCACCTGCTCCGTCTCGGGCACCGACAAGGGCCCCCTGACGATGTGCGCCGTGATCGAGCACAGCGACCGGAGTTGAGCGCGGAGGGCCGCCTCAATCGGCCGCCTGCTCCAACGTGCGGGCGACCCACTTGTTGAGGCTGATTCCGGCCCGGCGTGCCGACGAGACCAGCGAGCGATGCAGGCCCGGCTCGACGCGCACCACGAACTGCCCGGAAAAGGCCTTCTCCGGCTCTTCCCCGCGCTCGGCGCAGAAGGCAAGGTAATCCTCGACGCTGTCGGCGAGCGCCTGCTTCAGCTCGTCGACGGACCGGCCCTGGAACGTGATCACGTCGCGGAGATCCAAGACCTCGCCGTGAAAGATATCGGCTTCCGCATCGTATTCGACGGAGGCTTCGTAGTTCCGATACTGCATCGTCGTCATGGCGTGACTCCAGCCTCGATCAGGAAGCGTCGCACCGACTTGACCGCGCCCTTGTCCGTCTCCTCCTGCGGATGAGGCCGGTGAAACACCGCCCGCACCCCGTGCAGGGCCACCCGGATCCGCGACCCGCGGCCTTCCGTGATCTCCGCGCCGCACGCGCTCATCAGGGACTCGATGTCGGACCAGACGACACCCGAGCGCACGGGGTCGGCGAAGATCGCCGCCAGCGTCGTCCGATGCCGTCCGCCGAGCTTCATATGATATCAGCAGCCAGTATCACAAGACGTGCCTTCGCGGTGCGGTCGACGACCCGCACCTCGTTGCCTCCCGCCCTCAGAGCGGGATGTTGTCGTGCTTCTTCCAGGGCTGCTCCATCTCCTTGGTGCGCAGCATGCCCAGCGCCCGCGCGATGCGCTTGCGGGTGGAATGCGGCATGATCACCTCGTCGATGTAGCCGCGCTCGGCCGCCACGAACGGCGACAGGAAGCGGTCCTCGTACTCGCCGGTGCGCGCGGCGATCTTGTCGGTGTCGCCGAGCTCGCTGCGGAAGATGATCTCGACGGCGCCCTTGGCGCCCATCACCGCGATCTGCGCGGTCGGCCAGGCGTAGTTCAGGTCAGCGCCGACGTGCTTGGAAGCCATCACGTCGTAGGCGCCGCCGAAGGCCTTTCGCGTGATGATCGTCACCAGCGGCACCGTCGCCTGGGAGTAGGCGAACAGCAGCTTGGCGCCGTGCTTGATCAGGCCGCCGTATTCCTGCGCGGTGCCCGGCAGGAAGCCCGGAACGTCGACGAAGGTCACGATCGGGATCGAGAAGGCGTCGCAGAAGCGCACGAAGCGGGCGGCCTTGCGCGAGGCGTCCGAGTCGAGGACGCCCGCCAGCACCATCGGCTGGTTGGCCACGAACCCGACCGTGCGGCCCTCGATCCGGCCGAAGCCGGTCATGATGTTGCGGGCGTAGGCCGCCTGGATCTCGAAGAAGTCGCCCTCGTCGACGACCCGGCGAATCAGCTCGCCCATGTCGTAGGGCTTGTTCGGGTTGTCCGGGATCAGCGTGTCGAGCGACTTGTCGAGCCGCAGCGGGTCGTCGAAGCTCTCGATCTCCGGCACGCCGTCGATGTTGTTGGCCGGGAGGAAGTCGAGCAGCCGGCGGATCTGGAGGATTGCCTCGACGTCGTTCTCGAACGCGCCGTCGGCGATCGACGACTTCGTGGTGTGGACCTTGGCCCCGCCGAGCTCTTCCGCGGTGACGACCTCGTTGGTGACGGTCTTCACCACGTCGGGGCCCGTGACGAACATGTAGCTCGTGTCGCGGACCATGAAGATGAAGTCGGTCATCGCCGGCGAGTAGACGTCGCCGCCCGCGCACGGCCCCATGATCACCGAGATCTGCGGGATGACGCCGGACGCCGCGACGTTGCGCCGGAACACCTCGCCGTAGCCGCCGAGGGCCGCCACGCCCTCCTGGATGCGCGCGCCGCCGGCATCGAAGATGCCGATGATCGGGGCGCGCATCTTCAGGGCCATGTCCTGGACCTTGATGATCTTCTGCGCGTGCGTCTCGGAGAGCGAGCCGCCGAACACGGTGAAGTCCTTCGAGAACAGGAACACGGTGCGGCCGTTGACCGTGCCCCAGCCGGTGACGACGCCGTCGCCGGGGATCTTCTGCTTCTCCATTCCGAAATCGGTCGAGCGGTGCTGCACGAACATGTCGAACTCTTCGAACGACCCGTGGTCGAGCAGGAGCTCGATGCGCTCGCGCGCCGTGAGCTTGCCGCGCTTGTGCTGGGCGTCGACCCGCTTCTCGCCGCCGCCGAGGCGGGCGAGCGACCGGCGCTCCTCGAGCTTTTCCAGAATGTCCTTCATGGGTCGAGCGGTCCTGCCTCGGGCGTCGGAAGAGTCTTGTATTGCCTAAGCTGGCCGAGGAGGCCGGCCCGCTCAAGCTTCGAAGCGCCTTAGCACGCGGTTCCGCGCCGGGGAATTGAACCTGATTTGGCGAGGCGACAAGGCGAATTTTCCGGTGCGCGACCGCTCCGGCAAAGCCTGGCCCGCCACCTCGCCGAGCGCGCCAGCGCGACCACTTCGCTCAGCGCGCGAGGGCCGTCACCTCGGCCGCGGCCAGGAACTCGACCTTGCGCCCGGCGAGCCGGGTCGCGGCATCCTCGTCGGCGCCCCAGACGGCAGACTGGTAGGTCTCGTCGACATGGGCCGCGTCCCAACCCTCCTCCGCGGTGAGGCGGCCGGCGAGCACCGCCAGCGCGATCAGCAGAGAGCCGGTCAAGGTCGTCAGGGTGTGGAAGGCGGCGAGCCGGAACGGGTCGTCGATCGCCGACACCGCCCGGCGCAGGGCCGCGACCGAATCCTCCGGCTGCGCGACGTGCATCACGCCCTCGCTCAGGATCAGCCGGGCGCCCAGCGCCTCGCGCGCCCACGCCACGATCGGGTCCCAGGCTTCGGCTTGCGCCGCGACCAGGCGCTCGGGCGAGCCGGCGCGATAGGCGACGAGGTCGGTGCCGGCGTAGGGCCACAGATCCTCGGCCACCGCCGCCATGCGCGGGGCGACGCCATCGATCGCGGTGTTGATCAGCCGGGTGAACGGCATCCTGGCCGGGTCGATGGTCTCGCCCTGCGCCGCCCACTCGGCGGCGAGGCGCTCGGCCAGCGCCCGCGTCGGCGCCGCCAGCGGGTTGCGCGCCGGCGTGTTGGCCGGGCGTCCGTCCAGCGTCAGGCGGAAGCCGCCCGCGCCCTCCGCGAACCCGGTCTCCTTGTAGAAGCGCTTCGGCAGCACCGGCTTGCCGTGGTCGCGCACCGCCCGCATCGGGTCGGGGCGCGGGGTGTCGGAGGGCTGGCCCAGCCAGTCTTGCGTGACGTCGTCGCTCATAGCTTCGGAGATAGGCGATCGGGTGCGGTTTCGCGAGCCCGATCAGCCGCCGGACCCGTCCCGGAACAGGTCGCCGAGAGCCGAGGCCGTGTCCACGACAGTCACGGCGCCGGCGCCGAACAGGGCGCCGGCGGGATGATAGCCCCAGGCGACGCCGATGGCCGCGGCGCCCGCCGCCACCGCCATCGCCATGTCGTAGCTGGTGTCCCCGACCATCACGGTCGCCGACGGGCCGACGCCCGCCTCCGCCATCGCCTGGAGCAGCATCGCGGGATCGGGCTTCGAGGGTGCGTCGTCGGCGGTCTGGGTGGTGGCGAACCACCCTTCCCAGCCGTTGAAGGCGACGAGGTGGTCGACGCCGCGCCGCGACTTGCCGGTGGCGATGCCGAGCCGCACGTCGTCGCGGGCGTGCAGCCGCGCGATCAGCTCGCCCATGCCGGGAAACAGCGGCTCCTCGTAGTCCGGGTCGAGCCGGAGGGCGTTGAACGCACGCTTGTAGCTCTCGGACAGCTCGGCGACCGGGCCGTCGTCCCCGACGAGGCGCCGGAACGCCTGGGGCAGCGAGAGGCCGACCACGGAGAGCGATTCGGCGCGGCTCGGCGCCGGAAGCCCATTCTCGGCGAACGCCGTGACCTGCGCGGCGACGATCAGGTGCTGGCTGTCGACCAAGGTGCCGTCGACGTCGAAGACGACGAGCTTCACGTGCCGGGACGGCAGGGCCGCCTCACGGCCTGCGCTCCGCGGGTGCCGGCGCCGATGGCGTCGGCGGGGCCGACGCGGGCGCCGTCGCGGCCGTCGGGGCCGCCTGCTGCTGCGCCGCCGACGGGGTGCGCGGCCGCTCGTAGCCGAGCTTGCACCGGATCAGGAATCGGCGCCGCCTGCCGCCGTGGAGCGCGCGCGCATGCGAGGCGCGGTTGCACGCGGCGTACGAACGCCGCCGCTTGTCGCCGCTGCGGGCGCTGGGCGGCCCCGCGCGGCCCAGCGACGGCTGCGCCTGCGCGCTCGGGGGCGCCGCGGGCGCGGCCGTCGCCAGCGTCTCGGGGCCGAGCAGGCCGAGGGCGGCGAGGCAGGCCAGCGTCGTGAGCTTCATGTCGATCAGGTCTCACCACGAGGGTCGATGTCGGCCGGGTGCCCAGGGCGGATGGCCGCCGGCCCGGTGCCCTTCGAGGATATGAGCCTCGCGGGGCGGTTGCCAACCCTCGCGGCCCGCGCCGTGCACGACGGCCAGTCGCCGCCGCGATCACGAACGCTTGGCCTCACGCCTCCGGCGCGTCGACGATCGGGTCGTAGCGCGCGGCATCGAAACCGAGCAGGTTCCAGCTCTGGGCCATGTGCGGCGGCAGCGGCGCGCTCACGTCGATCGGCTTGCCGGTGCGCGGATGCGGGATCACGATCCGGCGGGCGAGCAGGTGGAGCCGGTTCTGGATGCCGCCGGGCAGCGCCCAGTTCTCGACCGAGAAGTATTTCGGGTCGCCGACGATCGGATGCCCGATATGGGCGGCATGCGCCCGCAATTGGTGCGTCCGCCCGGTCACCGGCTTGAACGACAGCCACGACACCTTCTGCGCCGCCTGGTCGACGGTGGCGTAGTAGGTCAGCGCGTGGGTGGCGCCCTCCTCGCCGTGCTGGGCGATCCGCATGCGGGCGTCGGCATCGGTCGGCTCTTCCTTGACCAGGTAGGTCGAGACCCGGCCCTGCGGCGTGCGCGGCACGCCGGCGGTGAGCGCCCAGTAGATCTTCCGGGCCGCCCGCGAGCGGAAGCTCTTGGCGAGCGTCGCCGCCGCGACCCGGGTCTTGGCGACGATCAGGCAGCCGGCGGTGTCCTTGTCGAGGCGGTGGACGAGGCGCGGCTTCTGCCCGTCTGGGCCGGCCAGCGCCTCGAGCAGCCCGTCCACGTGCCGGACGGTGCCCGAACCGCCCTGGACCGCCAGGCCGAACGGCTTGTTCAGCACCATCATGTCCGCGTCCTCGTAGAGGATCAGCGAGCGGATGTACTCGGCGTCGTTCTGGTCCCGCACCGGGTTGCGCGGCCGGTCGGCGGGCTGGTCGAGCTTGAGCGGCGGCACCCGCACCGCCATGCCCGGCTCGAGCCGGTCGTTGGGCTTGGCGCGCTTGCCGTCGACCCGCAGCTCGCCCTTGCGGACGATGCTCTGGACCCGGGCGAAGGGCAGCTGCGGGAACCGCGCGGTGAGGAAGCGGTCGATCCGCATCCCGGCCTCGTCGGTCTCGACGGTCAGCGTCTGCACGCCGGACGCCAGCGTCGCCGAGGCCGCCGCGCGCTGCTGGCGCCGGGTCGGTCCCTCGGCGAGGGGCGCCGGCATCTCGTCGGCCGGCCGCGGACGGGTCGCCCGCGCGATCGCCGGCTTGGTACGGGACGGCTCGGCGCGGGTCTGCTCCGTCGAGGCGTGCTCCTCCGGCGCCGGGCGCCGCGGCGCGCGGGCGGGCCGGGGGGCCGGCTCGGCCCCCTCGACCTCGCCCCAGGGCGACCGTCCGGTCGCGTCGTCGCCGCGAAGCTGCGCGGCGCGCTGGGCCGCGTCCAGCGCCGAGCTGCGCGGACCGGTGCCGGCGCGCTCGGGCCGGCCGAATCGCGGCTTCCCGGGACCGCCGGCGCGGGGGCCGCGGCTCGCGCTCTTGCCGAAGGCGGCCTTTCCGGCCGCGGCTTTGCCGGCCGCGGACTTCGCGGCGGGCGGACGGCCGGAGCCCTTGCCGACGGTCTTGCCTGCGCCCTTGTCCGGGCCCCGGCCGGAGCCTTTCCCGGCCGAGCCGCCGCCGCGTGGTGGATTGCCTGTCATGCGAGGGCGTTAGCACCCGCCCGCGGCGGCGACAATTCGCCCTCGCCGCACGGCAGGCCGGCGTCGCGGCTCAGGCCGCCCGGCGGATCGCCTCGATGGTGAGACCGATGCCGACCGAGCCGAAGGTGTCGCCCTCGACGACGCGGGCGCCGGGCAGGCAGGACGTCAGCCCTTGGCGGACATGCGGCAGGCCGGTGGAGCCGCCGGTGAGGAACAGCGAATCGATCCGGTCCGCGCGCAAGCCCGCCTGGGCGAGGCAGCGCCCGACCCGCTCGGAGATCCGCACCGCCAGCGGTTCGGTGTGGGACACGAGGGCCGTCCGGTCGACCGAGGCCGCCAGGCCCGGCTCGATCCAATCGAGATCGACTTCGGAGGCGCCGTCGTTCGAGGCGGCGATCTTGGCGCCCTCGACGGCGATGGCGAGCGAATGCCCGCGCTCCAGCTCGACCACCGTGCGCAGGCGCTCGACGAGGTCCGGACGCGCGCCGTCGCGGATGATCTCGGCGATCTCGCGCAGGGTCTTGGCGTTGTAGAGCCGGTTGATGCTCGACCACGTGGCGAGGTCGTGGAAATAGGCGTTCGGCACCGAGAGCTCGGGGCGCTTCATCGGGCTGCCGAGGCCGAGCAGCGGCATCACCGTGCCGAGGCTGAGGAAGCGGTCGAAGTCGGTGCCGCCGATGCGGACGCCGTCGTTGGCGAGGATGTCGTCGGCCCGCTCCGCCTTGGCATGCCGCTCGGGCGACAGCCGCACGATCGAGAAGTCCGAGGTGCCGCCGCCGATGTCGGCGATCAGCGCGATCTCCTCGCTGCGGACGCTCTGCTCGTGGTCGAGCGCCGCGGCGATCGGCTCGTACTGGAACGAGACGTGGCGGAAGCCGATGCTCTCGGCGATCTCGCGGAGGGTGTCCTCGGCCCGGCGGTCGCCCTCGGCGTCGCCGTCGACGAAGTGGACCGGGCGCCCGTGCACCACCGTGTCGAAGGTCTCGCCGGCCGCGGTCTCGGCCCGCGCCTTCACCGCGGCGAGGTAGCGCCCGATCACGTCGCGGAAGCGCACGCGCTCGCGCCCGACCGGGGTCGTCTCCTCGATCAGGCCGGAGCCCAGCACCGACTTGAGGCTGCGCATCATCCGGCCCGGCGTGCCCTCGACATAGGCCTCGGTCGCCGCCCGGCCGATCACCGCCTCGCGGTTCGGCTCGAAGAAGATCGCGCTCGGGATGGTGACGTGGCGCCCCTCCAGCGGGACGAGGCGCGGACCCGGCGCGGTGCGGTGTCCAAGGGTCGTGTTCGACGTGCCGAAATCGAGGCCGCAGGCCGCCATCGGGTCTTTGTCTTTCGCGAAGGGTCGGGGGGCGGGTGCCCTACAGGCTGACGGGCGCCCGGTCCAGCGTTCACAGCCAGCGCGGCGCGAGGAAGATCGCGAGCGCGGCCAGCAGCCATGCACAAAGCCCGCCGAGGAGGGCGAGGCGATGGTCGCAGAACCCGCCGAGCCACCACGCCACGGCGAGGAAGACGAGGTAGGCGGGAATCGTGCGGACGCCCGCGAGGCAGGTCTCGCGGAAGGCGCCGGCCTCGCCCTTCGCCCCGACCGCGAGCAGCGCGATGATCGCGAAGGTCGGCGCCAGCGGCAGGATGCCGGGCAGGACGTTGCCGCGGCGCGAGGCCAGCACGATCGCCATCGTCACGAGGCCGCCGGCCACGCCTTTCAGGAGGACGTCCATGCCGGCGCTCATCCCTCCTCGCGCCGCGCTTTCCGAAGCTGCTCCCAGTGGGCGAGCCGGTCGCGGTAGCGGCTCTCCATGCCGCGGTCGGTCGGCGCGTAGAGGTGCTGGCGGCCGAGCCGTTCCGGCCAGTAATCCTGCCCCGAGAACGCCTCCGGCTCGTCGTGGTCGTAGCGGTAGCCCTCGCCGTAGCCGAGCCGTTTCATCAGCTTGGTCGAGCCGTTGAGGATGGTGCGCGGCGGCGGCAGCGAGCCGTGCTCCTTGGCTATGCGGGTCGCGGCCTTGTAGGCCTCGTAGGCGGCGTTCGATTTCGGGGCGCAGGAGAGGTAGATCACCGCCTGTGCCAGGGCGAGCTCGCCCTCGGGGCTGCCGAGGAAGTCGAACGCGTCCTTGGCGGCGGTGGTGATCACCAGCGCCTGCGGGTCGGCGAGCCCGATATCCTCCACCGCCATCCGCACCAGCCGGCGGGCGATGAACAGGCGGTCCTCGCCGCCGTCGAGCATGCGGCAGAGATAGTACAGGGCCGCGTCCGGGTCCGAGCCGCGCACCGTCTTGTGCAGCGCGCTGATTAGGTTGTAGTGGCCCTCCTGCGCCTTGTCGTAGATCGGCGCGCGGCGCTGGACGAGCGTCTGCAGCACCTCCGCGTCGAGGATTTCGTCGGGCTTGGCGGAGCGCCAGACCTCCTCGCACAGGGTCAGCGCCGCGCGCCCGTCGCCGTCGGCCATGCGCACGAGCACGCCGCGCGCCTCCTCGGTGAGCGGCAGCGCCTGGCCCGTCAGGTCCTCCGCCCGCGCGATCAGCTTGGCGATGGCGCCGTCGTCGAGCGCGCGGAACAGCAGGACGCGGGCGCGCGACAGCAGCGCTGCGTTGAGCTCGAAGGACGGGTTCTCGGTGGTCGCCCCGACGAGCGTCACCGTCCCGTCCTCCATCACCGGCAGGAAGGCGTCGAGCTGCGCCCGGTTGAAGCGGTGGATCTCGTCGACGAAGAGCAGCGTCCCCTGCCCCGTCGCCCGGCGCTTGCGCGCGGCCTCGAACACCTTGCGCAGGTCGGGCACGCCGGAGAAGATCGCCGAGATCTGCTCGAAATGCAGGTCGGTCTCGTGCGCGAGCAGGCGCGCCACCGTCGTCTTGCCGGTGCCGGGCGGTCCCCAGAACACCAGCGAGCCGAAGGTCCGCCCGCGCAGCAACCGCGTCAGCGCGCCGTCCGGGCCGGTGAGGTGATCCTGGCCGACGACCTCGGCGAGCGTGCCGGGCCGGAGCCGGTCGGCGAGCGGGCGGGGCGCCGACGCATCGAGGCCGGCGGTTGCGAACAGGTCGGGCATGCCGGCATCAACACCCTGCGCCCCTCCCTCGGCAAGGGCCGCCGAACGTCGGGTCGGCCTGATTCGAGCGGCCGGGATCGGCGCCGACGCGGGCGCGTGTGCCCGACGAAGGGCGAAAGGCTCCATTTACCCCCGCGACCGAAGTCTTCGTCCGGCGTCCGCCAAACGAGCCGTGCCGCCTGCCGCCGCCAGGACGCGTGAGACTCCCTTAAGCTCGCCCGTGCTCAGGGTGAGACCGATCGGGGGGACGGTTCATGATCGGAAAACGCGGCAGCTGGGGCGAAGGAGAGCTTTACGAGGTTCTCTGCTTGCTGATGATCGGTGCGTGTTTATGGGTCATCGGAATTCAATTTGAGGTTTTCTCCTGGCTCAATGCTTTCGTCCAGGCGCACCAGCTCTCCAACGAGTTCATGCTCGTGGCGCTGATGGGGATGGCGGTGTTCGTCGCCAGCCTGCGGAAGTCCCTGCTGCTGCGGGTGGCGATGCGCGAGCGCGACATCACCGCCGCCGAGGCCGAGGCGGTGGCACGCCACGACGTCCTGACCGGGCTCGCCAACCGCCGCCTGTTCCTGGAGACGCTGGAGCGCCGCAGGGCGGCCGCGACCCTGGTCCCGACCCAGGCGGTGCTCCTGGTCGACCTCGACCGCTTCAAGCCGGTCAACGACATCTACGGGCACGCGGCCGGCAACGCCGTGCTGTGCGCCGTCGCCGAGCGCCTGTCCGCCCTGACGCCCGACGCCGGCCTCGCGGCCCGGCTCGGCGGCGACGAGTTCGCCCTGCTCGTGCCGCTCGACGGCGGCAGCGACGGCCTGACCCGGCTCGCGCAAGGGTTGATCGCGGCGATCGCGGCGCCGATCCAGTGGCAGGGCAACGAGCTGAAGGTCGGCGCGACCATCGGCATCGCCCTGATCTCGGCCGACCAGGCGGATGCCGACGTGGTTCTGCATGCCGCCGACCTCGCGATGTACCAGGGCAAGAAGGACGGCCGCGGCGTGTTCCGCGTGTTCAAGAGCGCGATGGACATCGAGCTCAAGGCGCGGGCCCAGCTCGAGAGCGAGCTTCGCGAGGCGATCGCGAGCGGCGCGATCGAGCCGTACTACCAGCCGGTGGTGACGCTGCCGGAGAAGACGCTGGTCGGCGTCGAGGTGCTGGCCCGCTGGCGGCACCCGGTCCGCGGGCTGCTCGCGCCGGCCTGCTTCATCGGGATCGCGGAGGAGACCGGCCTCATCGCCGAGCTCAGCATGAAGCTCCTGCGCCAGGCCTGCCTCGACGCCCGGGACTGGCCGCCCCATTTCCAGCTCGCGGTCAACATCGCGCCGCAACAGTTCCAGGACCGCTGGCTGTGCGAGCGCATCCTCGCGATCCTGACCGAGACCGGCTTCTCCCCGAGCCGCCTCGAGGTCGAGATCACCGAGACGGCCCTGGTGCAGGACCTGGAGGCGGCCCGCACGACCCTGACCTCGCTGCAGAACCTCGGCGTGCGCATCGCCCTCGACGACTTCGGGACCGGCTATTCCAGCCTGTACCACCTGCGCGAGCTCAAGTTCGACAAGCTGAAGATCGACCGCACCTACGTCGACACCATCACCATGAGCGCCGAGCGGGCCAAGCTCGTCGACGCGATCATCAAGCTCGGCGCCAGCCTCGGGCTGGTCACCACCGCCGAGGGGATCGAGACCGATGCCAGCGTCGACTGGCTTTCCGACCAGGGCTGCGACTACGGCCAGGGCTACCTGTTCGGCGCCCCGATGCCGAAGGACGCGATCACCGCGCTGATCGGCAAGCCGCTCGAGGAGATCCAGGCCACCGCCATCGCGTTCCAGGCGGCCTGAGGCCGGGATCGCGTCCGGGCCGGTGCGGCCTCAGCCGCCGAACATCGAGGTCAGCACCTCGCCGTTGCGGTTGATCGCGATCTCCCAGGCGCTCTGCACGGTGCGGGTGGCGCGCTCGACGTCCTTCGTCGTCGAGACCGGCTGCCCGTTGATCGAGACCAGCATGTCGCCCTTCTGCAGGCCGGCGCGCGCCGCGATCGAATTCTCGTCGACCGCCTGCACCGCGACCCCGTCGACGGGGAAGTCCGTCAGCATCTCCTCGGCGACGGCCGGCGAGGTGTTGATCAGCGTGGCGCCGAAGAACGGCGAGCGCGTGCGGACCTTCAGCACGTCGCGCGGCCGCGTCTCGGGCGCCGGCGTCAGCTTGACCGGGAGCGTGCTGCGGCTGGTGCCGCGCAGGATGCCGAACTTGGTCTGGCCGGTGATGCCCTTGAGCGCGAAGCGGTAGCCGAAGGCTTCCGGGTCGTCGACGCTCAAGCCGTCGACCGTCAGGATCAGGTCGCCGCGCTTCAGCCCCGCCTCGTCCGCCGGGCTCTTGGCCTGCAGGCTCGCCACCAGCACGCCGGTCGGATGGTCGAGGCCCATGCTCTCGGCGATGTCCGGCGTCACGCTCTGCACCCGCGCGCCGAGCCAGGGCCGCCGCACGGTGGTGGCGCCGTTCTTGGCGGTCTCGACCACCGCCTTGACCATGCTGGCGGGGATCGCGAAGCCGATGCCGTGGCTGCCGCCCGACTGCGAGTAGATCGCGGTGTTGATCCCCATCAATTGCCCGCGCAGGTCGACCAGCGCCCCGCCGGAATTGCCCGGATTGATCGCGGCGTCGGTCTGGATGAAGAACTGGTAGTCCGACGAGCCGACCTGGGTGCGCGCCAGCGCCGAGACGATGCCCTGCGTCACCGTCTGGCCGACGCCGAACGGGTTGCCGATCGCCATCACGAAGTCGCCGACCTCCAGGCTCTCCGAGTCGCCGAACGGCATCGGGATCAGCCCGCCGGTCGGGTTGGTGATCCGCACCACGGCGAGATCCGTGCGCGGGTCGCGCAGCACGATCGTCGCCTCGAACTCGCGCCGGTCGGCCAGCGAGACGCGGACCTCGTTCATGTTGTCGATGACGTGGTTGTTGGTGATGATCAGCCCCGACGCGTCGACGATGACGCCGGAGCCGAGGGATTTCTGCGCCCGCTCGCCCGGGGCGCCGCCCTGCCCGCGGCCGCCCTCCGCGCCGAAGAACCGACGCATGAACTCGTCCATGGCGCTGGTGCGGGCGTTGGGCCGCTTGTCGATGTGCGAGGCGTAGACGTTCACCACCGAGGGCGCCGCCCGCTTCACCACGGGGGCGAAGGAGAGCTGCACCTCGCTCTTGCCCGTCGGCGCCGCCTTCTCGGGCATCGCCGACTTCAGCGGCGGCGCATCCGGGGTCTTGACGTCCGGTGTCTTGACGTCCGGTGTCTTGGCCATCTGCGCGGCGGCGGGGCCGGCGGCCAGCATCAGCGCGGCGACTAGGACGATCGGGGTGGACGGGCGAGGCATGCAGGGCTCCGGGCGCTCGGGGTCGTCGGGGCGCCGGGCCGCCCGCGGCGGCGCGGGCCGGCCCGGACCGACGGGCGTTTGCGGCCTGTCTATCGCGGCCGAATGCGGCGCGCGAGAGCCCGATCCCGGGCTCGCGCACGCACGCGTTCAGCCCTTCAGGAACGCCAGCAGGTCGGCGTTCAACCGTTCGGCATGGGTGAACGGCACCGCGTGCGGGGCGCCCTCGTAGACGACGAACGCCGCGCCGGGGATCGCGGCGGCGGCCGCCTTTCCCGATACCGCGATCGGCACGGTCTGGTCGTCGTCGCCGTGGATCACCAGCGTCGGCACCGTGAAATGCGCCATGTCGGCCCGGAAGTCGGTGGTGCCGAAGGCGCTCACGCAAGCGGTCGTCGCCTTGGGCGAGGCCAGCATCGCCAGGTTGCCGGCCCAGGTCATCGTCTCCGTCGAGACCGGCGAGTGGAAGACGCCGGCGCCGAAGAAGGTCTTGGCGAAGTTCGCCAGGAAGGCCGGACGGTCCTTCACGAGGCCGTCGATCATGCCCTGAAAGAGGCTGCCGTCGACGCCGTCGGGATTGTTGCCGGTCTTGAGGAGGTAGGGCGTCACCGCGGAGACCAGCACCGCCTTCGCGACGCGCGCGCCGCCGTGCCGGGACATGTAGCGGGCGATCTCGCCGCCGCCCATCGAGAAGCCGACCAGGGCGGCGTCGCGAAGATCGAGGTGGTCGAGCACCGCCTTCAGGTCGTCGGCGAAGGTGTCGTAATCGTAGCCGGTCCAAGGCTGGTCCGACCGGCCGAAGCCGCGGCGGTCGTAGGCGACGACCCGGTAGCCCGCCTCGGCGAGCACCGGCATCTGATGTTCCCACATGTCGGCGTCGAGCGGCCAGCCGTGGATCAGCACCACCGGCCGGCCGGTGCCCCAATCCTTGTAGTAGAGCCGTGTGCCGTCCTTTGTCTCGATGAAGGCCATGTCTCGCTCCTGCTCGGATGGTCTTCCGCGGCGACCGCCCGGCCGGCGCGCAAGCCTGTCGCCGAAAGCAAGCCGACGACGCGCCGAACGTTCCGAGGCCGCGTAGAATGCAGAAAGGCCGGAGGGGTCATCCCGCCTCCGGCCTTCCGCATCGCAGGTCTCGTGTCGTCGCGTCCCGGGTCGCCGAGGCGGGTCCTCAGGCGTCCTTCTTCTTCCGGGGCGCGCGGGTCTTCTTGGCGGGCGCCTCGGATTCGGCGGCGGGCGCCTCCTCCTCGGTGACCACCGGCTCGGACGGGGCGGCCTTCGCCACGTTCTTGCGGCGCTGCTGGCCGAGGCCGAGGGCGCGGGCCAGCTCGGAGCGCTGCTCGGAATAGCTCTGCGACGTCATCGGATAGTCGGGCGCCAGGCCCCACTTCGCGCGATACTGCTCGGGCGAGAGGCCGCGCAGGGTCAGGTGCCGGCGCAGGGTCTTGTACTGCTTCCCGTCCTCGAAGCTGATCAGGTAATCCGCCGTGACCGAGCGACGGATTTCCTGCGCGGTCGCCTTCGGCGGCCCGACCTCGGCGACCGGGCCATTTGCACCAGACACGCCGACGATCGCCTCGTGCACATCGCTCAGAAGCTTCGGCAGTTCGGCGCTCTGGACGTGATTGTTGCTGACATAGGCGGAGACGATGTCCGCGGCCAACGTGATGAAGCGGGCCTTGTCGATGTCTGGTTCACTCATGATCTTCGTACCGTCATTCTGACTTCGGGTGATAGTTCGAACCGTAAGCTCAGTTTCGGCACCCGGCAAGATTATTTCGGGGTTTTTGACCGAATCCTGAGGAATTCCGGCCTGATCGGCGGTACTCCGGCGCAATGCGCAGATCAAGAACCTCAGCGATGCGGACAAACGTTCGGAAATGTCGGCTGATTCGAACTAAATTGTGCGCAATTCTCCCGCGCGGTCGCACCAATCCATGGTTGTTGGGAAAAAATCCTGATGCCGATCCTGCGGCGATCGCGCGCCGCAACACCTTGCTCGGCGTATCGGTCAGGTGGTTCTAGTACCGATGAACTAGCCGATTTTCGCTGCTGGGGTGCTGCACGGTGCGCGGCGCAGCGATCGACCGACGGGCGAAAGCCCGGATCGGCCGTTCCCGGCGAAGGGCAGGTGATTCGCGTTGCGCGATCACCGCGGCGGTCGATCCGCCAAGGGCGGCCGACGGCACGCCGAGGCGCGCTCGGGCGCCGACCGGCATGATCCGAGGTTCGCGCGTCGAATCGACGAGGATGCCACGCGAGAACGCCGGTGGCCGACGCGACCGTCCTGCGGCGGTTGCCGCGCCGGATCCGTCCTCGACGTCGAACCCGACGGGCGTGCCCCTCCCGCCCGGGCTCGCCGTCGGCGCCGCGGCACGACGGGATTGTCCCGGAACCGCGTCAGGGGGCCGTTGCGAGCCGGTCGTCGCCTACCGTGAGTAGGCGTAGACGGAGGCTGCGGATGCGACGGGGCCTGCGACGGTGGAGAAGACGCTGACGACCTTGGAGACTTCGGTGAAGGGGGCGTTGGAGACGTAGACGAGGTCGCGGTTTCGCATGCGGAAGGC